>JBAXOG010000216.1:0-6736 GCA_037133395.1 bacterium
CTTCCCTATCCCCGTTTTATTACCGTTTCGAAATAAGGAGACTCACATGGCAAACAAATTAGGCAACATTGATATTTTAGAAGCTTCGTGTAATATAAAAACGGTTCAAGATGGGCGAGGAGCAATATTTACTTGGCTGGCAGATATTCAAATTGTTGAATTTAATATGCTATATTTTCATCCAAATAAGATTAGAGGAAATCATTATCATCCAGAATTTACCGAATATTTTTTAGTTGTTGATGGGACGGTCGTGATGGTTACTAAAGATCCAGTTACGGGCAAAGAATTAAATATGCATGCGAGTAAGGGTATATGTTTTCGGACTCCACCTAACACTCCTCATGCCGTTCATGCCGTAACCCAATCGATATGCATCTCATTGTTAACAAAGCAGTGGGATAAATGTGATAAGCCCATTATTTACGAAGATATTATCCCGTTTAACGATGATTATGTTCAACACATGAAATCCGTTGATGCAAATTATAATCCAGCAGGCAATACAGGCAAAACTTGAGATGGCAAATAATAAAACAGTGGTGATTGTTGGGGCGGCAGGATTTGTTGGCAGTCAAATTGTAAAAGCGGTCGAAGAAAGTAATAATTACAATTTGCTTAAAGTGTTTAGAGGAGATGCTATTGAGGAGCCTTTTTCAAAGGCTGATATTATTGTTCATGCCGCAAATCCTGCCAAGAGGTTTAATGCTGAGAAATATCCGATGCAGGATTTCTGCGAGACAGTAGAAAAAACAGCGCGTTTTTGTGAATTAGCGCAAGGCAAACGTTTTGTATTGATTTCCAGTTTATCTTGCAGAACCCAACTCGACACTCAATATGGCAGACATCGCAGGGCATGTGAATTAATGGCTTTAACAAGGGATTCTGTTGTTGTCCGGCTGGGCCCCATGTTTGGGGGGAACAGAAAGCAGGATACACTTCACGATATTTTGGCTGGCCGGCAAGTATTTGTTTCTGCAGAAACAAAATACGCATATACGGATGTAGCATGGGTTGGTCGCAAAATAGTTGATTTGTTCGAAGCAGAAAAAGGGGTTAAAGAAATAGGGGCTAGAAACTATGTTCGGCTGGGCGACATAGCGGCTTATTTTGCCTCAACAAGCGAATTTTCAGGTATAGAAGATAATCAACTACCAGAGAACTTCTATGATGGCCCAGACGCTAATGACGTATATGAATATGCGAAGAAAGAGAGAGGTTTTATCTGATCTTTTGTGATAAGTTGTCGATTGCCTAGTAGTACGAATTCGTTATTATGAAAAAAGCAATCATATTCGGTGTCAACGGACAAGATGGCTTCTATCTACAGGAGCAGCTTCAGGCAAACGCATGCCAGGTGTATGGTGTTCCACGCTCAAACGGAGTGGACATTACCAAGTTTCAGGAGGTCGAACGGTTGGTCAAAGATCTCCAGCCTAATTATATTTTTCACTTGGCCGCAAACTCCACGACGCGTCATGAGGCCTTATTTGAAAACCATGAAACCATAGCAACTGGGACACTCAATATTCTTGAGTCTGTGAAAGAACAGTGTCCAGCCTGTCGTGTTTTCATCACGGGAAGTGGTGTCCAGTTCATCAACAAGGGGGCTCCGATTTCCGAGAAGGATGAATTTGCTCCCTTGAGCGCTTATGCAGTATCGCGAATTCACTCGGTTTATGCGGCTCGTTATTATCGCTCTTTAGGCATCAAAACCTATGTCGGGTATCTCTTTCACCATGAGAGTCCGCTACGTAAACCAAACTGTCTCTGCAAAAGTATATCTGAACTTGCGAAGCGTGTCCGGGAGGGTTCACAGGAGCAGATCATGTTGGGAGATGTCTCTGTACGAAAAGAGGTTGGTTTTGCGGGAGATATTGCAGCGGGGATATTGACGCTGGTCAGTCAAGATGTTGTTTTCGAAGCAACCATTGGGACCGGAAAAGCCTATTCGATTCAGGAATGGATCGAGATCTGTTTTTCAAAGGTCGGTGCTGATTGGCACAACCATGTTATCCTTCGCACAGATGGTTTCATTCCTGAATACCCGCTTCTCGTGTCAGATCCAAAGACTATTTTGTCGTTAGGGTGGAAGCCAGGCACGAGTATTGATGTGCTTGCAGAGATGATGTTGCTGGATAATCGGGGTGATAGAGTATGAAAATCCTTTTTGTACTTTCCGCTTTTCCCTTTCCACCAAAGATAGGCAGAGATATTGTCGCCTTCAATAATATTCGTATTTTGGCACAACGTCATCAGGTACATTTGGTTTGCAATAGTTTTCGCCTGAATCTTTCTCAAGATGAGAGGTTTGCTGATTTTGTTTATCATGCGCCAGATAAGACACCGGAGCCTATGTCATTGCCGCTTCATGCTGTGAGCAATGTTATGAGGGGTCTTCCCACCCTGATTTATCAAGCACGATGGGTAACGAAAAAAATCAGGGAAATAGATAAAATCGAGAAGTTTGATGCCATCCTCTCGTATGGCTTTTCAACGACGCTGGATTGCCCAAAGGAATTACGTTATAAACTCATTGCCAATATTGAAGATCCACAATTTTTGAAGTTGACGCGAATGCGAGCTTTACCCCTGTGCACTTCATGGGATAAGATAAAACTAACGATCCTTTTGCTGTCTATGAAACGATTTGAACAAAAGATGTTTCCGTCCATCGGAAATGTTGCGTTATTGTCCGAGGCGGATATCATAGATATCCAAACGATGCTACATTATCAGAATCTTTGTTTTGTTCCATACGGTGTGGAAAGAGCAGATGACAGTCTGATTGCTCAGAAGACGACTCGTGAAGATGGTATGATTATTATTTCAGGAAACATGTTTTATTTGCCGAACGTCGAAGGGGTGCTTTTCTTCATATCACAAGTGTTTCCGAAAGTGTTGGCTCAATATCCACGTGCAAAACTTTGGATTGTTGGTGCAGATCCGAAACCCTCTATTCGAACTATTGCGTCACGATTTTCAAATAACGTTATCATTACAGGTCGAGTTGATAATGTATCGGATTATTTACGAAGAGCAATGGTTAGCGTATGCCCTGTCCGACTTAAAATAGGAGTGCAGACAAAGATTCTTGAAGCGTTGTCTTCGGGCACTCCGGTGGTTACAACAACGGCTGGAAATAGTGGCATTCAGGCGGTTCATGGGCGCGATTTATGGATTGAAGACGATCCAGTAGCATTTGCAAATAAAGTGGTGAAACTTCTTAAAGGAGACGGCTGGGAGCAACTTTCTAATACCGGTTTGAATTTTGTTCGCACTCATTTTTCATGGGAAAAAAGTGCTAATACTCTTGAAAAACATATTATTGTCTTACGAGAGTCAAATGTTAGCAGTAATAGTAATGGCTAGCTGTTATGTGGTAACCAATGAGGACAAAGGAAAATAACATTTAATAATGCGGTCAGCAAAATGAAAGGATATCCGAATAATAAATCATGATTGATGTCTATAGAATAAAAGAAAAAATCAAATCCAGTCTTGGTGAACTGTGGTGGTATACAATCGTTTTGTTTATGACCCAACAACTGGGGGCGGTCATTAATACGTTCATAGGGCTTTGGCTAGTTCCTAAATATGTGCCGCAGGAGGAACTGGGAGCTGTTCTCCCACTTACTTCTATCGGGGGTCTGATCGGATTGCCTTTGACAATCTTAATGATTCCCTTTATGAAGTTTTTGACGAAGTACATGGCGCAGGAAGAGTATGGCAAGGTTAAGGCACTATTGAGGGATGTCTTTGTTCTGTCTAGTATAATATTGTTGATGTTTTCGGGACTTGCGTATTTTTTTATGCCTTTTGTCTTCGAACGTATGCGTGTTGAAAATGGGCTTCTTTCAATGTTGATCATTTGTTCTGGCCTGATAGGGGCACTTTCGCCGTTATTTAGTACCGCGCTCCAAGCATTGAAAAAATTTAGAATATTGAATTTATTAAGTATTGGCGGAGCGTGTCTGCGCTTTATAACACTCTTGATCTGTTTGCCTATTCGTGGCCTATCTGGTTATTTTGTTGGAGCGATTGTCCCTAGTGTCGCTAGTATAATGATCTCCCTGCTGGTGTTGCGGAAAAGATTAAATCAACATATCAAGCGTCAAGCGTATTGGAATGATGACTGGAAGCCTATTTTGAAATATACTGCTTGGATTGGATTGCTTTATGGTTCTCTCTATAGCGTTGTAACCATAGAAAATATGGTTATTCGTCATCGTTTGCCAGACGTTGAATCTGCAGGATATTACATGATTTCACGTTTTGCGGAAATCCTTATGAGTTTCGGACTTTCGTTATCTTTTGTGCTCTTCCCCATTATTGCAGATGAGCATGCAAGACGAAAAGGAGAAGGATACGATCTGTATCAAATTCTACGAAAAGTGTTTTTTATCTCCTTGTTGTTCGGCGTCGTCTTGTTTCCAATCGTCTACTTTCTTTTCTGGTATAAGGCTGCTTGGCATGCATACCTAGCGTTTATGGATATGTTTGTTATCTTATGCATCGTCCAAGTCATCCGTGGTGTTACTCAGTGTTATGTGACGTATGAGACGGCGAGGAGTCAAGTGAGACTTCTGCCCTTTTTAGCCATTTGTTATATTATGGAAGGCTTTGTGCTTGTTGCCCTTACAAGATATGGTGCTTTTGCTTCTTGGATGCCCATCCGTTTGTTTGATGCAATTGCAAAATTTAATCCATGCCGGTTGTCAGTAATTTTAGGAATCATTCTTAGTTTTAATCTCATAATATTATTGGGGCTCTTTATTGCTATCCACAGAGCCAGAGGAACAGGGAGAAGTGAGGCATGAAATCGTTGCATCAAAAGCGTAAGAAGGTTGTTGCGATGCTAGATGCCGGATTAGGTAATCAGATGTTTCGGCATGCGGCTTCTATTGAACTTGCTAGACGTACAAACCGTGTTTGTGTTCATGACCGGATGAGTTTCGCAATCCTGCGGCAGCGTAACTATCTCTTATATCATTTTCAAGGGGGGCTTCGAACTAAACACTGGAATTACTTGTTGAGCGCGGTGCATCTTGTTGTTTTACTCTTAGCACAGCGGTTAAGTTTAAAATTTTACGATGTGTTTCTCTACCTATTTAACATTCGGTGTATGAAAGAGCTACCGATGGGGGAGTATGATTTAGCCTTTTCGTGTTTAGAAGACACATTTAAAGAGCCGGTAGTGTACGTGAAAAACTTTTGTCAAAACATCAAGTATTTGCCTGAAGAGAAAACGTTACGCGAGGAATTTCGTTTTGTGACTGAACCTCTTGCACGCAACCGAGAACTCCTCGCTCTGCTCATGAAGGAAAACGCAGTGAGTGTTCATGTTAGGAGGAGTGATTATTTGCAGATGGTGCCAGAATCGGTAATAGGAATTGATTATTATAAGTGTGCAGTTGATACACTCAAGAGGCAAGATGGTACGGTTACTCGATGGATTGTTTTCTCAGATGATGTTGTTTGGTGCAAAGAACATTTAGATTTTATCGAGAATCCTGTTTATGTTGAGGGTAATGCTGATACGCCATGGGAGGATATGAGGCTTATGATGGCTTGTCGTCACCATATTATTGCCAACAGTTCCTTTTCCTGGTGGGGTGCTTATCTCGGTCGTGATCCAGAGGGGATCACGATTGTGCCAAAATATTGGTTGTTAAACAAATTAACAGAAGACTGCCTGTTGAAGGCAGGTTGGCATGTGGTGTGAGAAAAGGAGGCATCATTGCCGGCCGCTCGGCTCATTGTTTTGTGAGTTCAAAGATTCCACAGCCATACCAACAACCAAAATTGGTTTCAATTTGGGGTGAACTTAAGGACGCGTCTTCATGCAACTCTCCTTTATCATCTACATAAGAAAATCGGTCTAGTTGGTAATCTTCAGAAAAAAGGTCCAAAAGATATTTTATTGAGAAAACACGATGGGCATTATACTCAATTCTCTGTGGTCCAATCGGTACTGAGATGTAGAACTTTCCGTTGGGTTTGAGTATTTTGTTGAGTTGTTGAAGACCTTTCAAATGACCATCAATACAGAGCGGATCACCATAACGACCTAATCCGAAATGTTCAATGGCATGCAGACAGGACAAAGAATCACAGTAGTCGACAAGGTGATCGCAGAGGGGAGTCATCATGTTTTGTTGAATAAAACGTACGTTGGGAATTTTGCAAAGTAGCGGGCGAATGTCAATGACCTCAATAGGCCTGAAGGATGCCACATGTGCCACAAAACCATCAATGCGTGATCCAACGTCTACATGCCTTGCTGGATTGATTTTGAAAATACGTTGGGCAACAATCAGATCTTGATAAAAATAATCACCTTTGCCCGATCCGCTTTCTTCTAAATGTTCATGAAAACAGGGTAAAGGGGTTCCCCAAGAAAATCCCCCAGCAAGGCGATTCATTTTTTTGAATCTGAGGAACTGAATGAAAAAAAAAGGGAGTTCCCGTATAACGATTTTTAGGCGTGACAGGTTAATTCCGAAGAATGAAAGAATACGAAATACCATAGTGATATCAGGTTAAGGGACACGACAAACCCCATGGGTTTAGAAATGGCTTCCCAATGAGCAAAGACGTGTAATCTTGTAAAAGGGATAGATCAATAAAAGGATTTAATTATACTCTACGTGATATCGATTTGTCCAACTCATTCCACTCGCGTATTCTGTCAATAGAGAAGGACACCGAAACCAAGATTAGTTGCATACCGCTT
>JBAXOG010000217.1:0-6625 GCA_037133395.1 bacterium
CCTTATTGCCTTATTGCCTTATTGGGGAGAAGGAAGAGAATTGCCTTATTGCCTTATTGCCTTATTGCCTTATTGGGGAGAAGGAAGAGAATTGCCTTATTGCCTTGTTGCCTTATTGCCTTATTGGCGGGGACAGCGTTTGCTGCCTCAGTGCCTGAAAATATCAAGGAGACGGTGAAGAAGATACAGGTTACCAATGGGTTCGAGCCGCGTGAACTTTTCTTCACGATGGAAATCGCCGTGCCGAAGATTATCAATGATCCTGAGCAATGCAAGGAGATGGCGAAACTGTTGCGCGCGTCCATTGCTGCGTCAGAGACAACGGCTCCGGCGAAGACCATCCTGCACCAGTATCTGATCAAGGTTGATGCGCAGGCAGATGCGAAGCCGTTAGGCGAAGCGTTTGCGAGTGGAGCTTCTGCAAAGAAGTCTGAAGAAGCCTGCCTCAAATTGCTGGCTTCAGCAGATGTTTCGGAGCGTCTGGCAGGGCTAGTCGCGTACGTGGATGGTTATCCGAAGGTGGCCGACAAAGCATGTGCTGAGGCAGTTAAGGATGCTTCATGGCCTGTGCGGGCGACGGCGATTCGTAGTCTCGGACGTCTTGATGGAAAAGCACTGGCGAAACTGCTGCCGGGCTTGGACGGAGCTGAACGCAGGATTGCATTGGACGTTGTCGAGGAGCATGCAATTCACGATGCTTGTTCAACGGTTCGCGAGTGGGCAAAGGCTGGAGATGAACAGGCTATTCGTGCCCTCGGCGCCATTGGTTCAGCCGCGGATGTTGAAACGCTTGCCCAAGTTCCAGGTGGCGACAAGACAATTGCGCAAATGACAGAAAAAGGAGTTGATGCTAGAATTACGAAACTGCTTAAAACGACTTCACGTACGGAAGCTCGGGTTGTGTTGTTAAATGCCAGTGCGCTGCGGAATAGTCCAGTATTGGCCGAGCAATTAGGCGTTGCAGCCAACGACGCTGATCAGACCGTTCGCCAAGCAGCATTCCGTCTGTTGGGGCGCAATGTGGATGCATCGGGTTTCCCGTTACTCATTTCCAAATTGGGCGGACCGGATACGGAGGCTGTTGAAAATGCGACGCGTTTGATGGTGCGTCGCCTGGGCGAAGATAAAAAGTTCCTTGAACCCTTGCTGAAGCGTATGAAAAACTCTGAAGCTGTACAAGATGCTGTCTTGAAGGTGCTTTCTGTATTTACAGATGATGCGGCACTCGCAGCGGTTGTTCAGGCGATGCCACGTGATGCGGCTGTGCGTGCCTTATGCGCTTGGCAGAATGGTAATGCAGGGGAGGCCTTAGAGAAAATCAAAAATGATTCGCGGCTGTCTGCAACGCATCGTGCTTTAGCGGAACGCGCTATTACTCGACTTGGATCATCCATTACGCGGGCAAAGGCCGTTGTCTATCTTGATTGTGGGAAAGAAGCTAAGACGGCAAAGGGAAAAGATGGCATCGTGCTGGAACAAGTCAACGGTTCAGGTTGGACGTTTGAAGATTCGGTTGAAGGCACCGTTGCTTTTAATAGTTCTGACGTGCGTTTTTCCGTGACTGGACTTAAGAAGGGGCAGAATTATAAAGTATCCTGGAGTTGGTGGGATTTTGATGCCGCGACCCGCATTCAATCTGTTTGGGCGGGTCCGTGTCAACTGCTTCCGGCAACACCGCTGCCGTCTCATGTGCAGCAAAGGACCGCTGAAACACTTTCGGCAATAGTCCCTGCTTCGGCAATCGAAAACGGTTCATTCCTCTTGCGCTTTAAGCAGGAGGGCGGTGTGAACGTGGTTGTGTCTGAAGTATGGCTTACAGAGACTAATGAAACAGCCCAGCCTGTAACGGTCACACGGGAGACAAAGGCTGTCGTGGCGGCAGAAATGCCTGCTGTACTGACTGCACCCGAGGTTCGCGCTAACGCAGGGGCTCCGAAGAGGATTCTGATTCTGACTGGCTTGGAACATCACAATAACTGGAAGCAGATCACACCCATCCTGGTTGAAGCCTTTGCACAGGATAAACGGCTGGAAGTGAGTGTGAGCGAACAACCAGCAACCATGACCCAGGCAGATGTGCTTGCGAAATACGATGGGTATGTGATGCTCTATAACAACAGCGATAAGAAGCCGGCGCCTGAAGGGGCACTTGCAAATCTCAAGAAAGCGGTTGAGGGGGGAAAGGGTCTTGTGTTGGTTCATTTTACCAGCGGAGCCTTTCATGATTGGCAGACGAATACGGGATCCCCCGTATTTGCCGAAATTGCGGGCCGTGTATGGAATCCCAAATTGAGGGGACATGATCCGCATGGAAAATTCACCGTTACTATCGCTGATAAGACGCACCCCATTGTAAAAGGTATCAGTGACTATGAGCAGATTGATGAACTGTATACCTGCTTGGAGGGGAGCGTTCCCATTCAAGTGCTGGCTTCCGGTGTATCCAAGGTCGACAAGAAAATTTATCCGTTGGCCTTTGTCCTGAACCCGGGGAAAGGCCGTACGTTCCATTGCGCATTAGGTCATTCGCCCCAGGCATTCAATGAGCCGACGAAGCAGATGTTCAGGCAAGGGGTGTTGTGGTCGATAGGGCTGGAGTAGGCGCGGGAATAACTTGGAGAAGTGTCAATAAGTCTTAGAAGTGTCAGTAAGTGTCAGCAAGTTGGGAATCAGCGGCTCACCGAGACGGTTCGCCCTACCCGCTTCACACGTAGCCTCTAGCTGATCCGAAGGCGGTAGGGCGAACCGTCCCGGTGAGCCGCAAAGGAAATTTAGCTTTTGTGTTTTTTGAGGATTTTGTGGTTCCAGACTTGAAGTTACAGAAAGGGAGATGACAAATGAAAATTAGTTTTCACACCGATGCATTTAATACCAGTTTCAGAAGTTTTGAGTCCTGTTTGCAATGGGCTCAGAAGAATGATGTGCACAATATCGAATGCGGTCTGATTGACGGCGTGAGTTGGATTCATGGACTGGGTTATCAACCGCATGTGGCGCTCTATGAAGATCCGCTCATGCTGAAGAACAAGATGGCCACTTATGGTGTCAAGTTTTCGCAGGTGGATGCCGCCTTCCCGCTTTCGGGTAAGGATGGTCCGACCTACGGCGTGCCGTATGTGCTCAAGACCCTGCCCTGGGCCAAGCTGGCTGGGTGTCCGAATATTGCGACGACGGACGGGTTGCATAAGCCGGAAGGACTGACCGATGATGAAGCCATGGATATCATGAAACGCTCATACGAGCAGATTCTGACCGTGGCCGAAGTGTACGAGATTTTCATCAACATCGAAGTGCATGGGTATTTCACCACAAAGCCGGACATGCTCGAAAAGATGCTGAACTTCTGTGACTCGAAATGGCTGGGTCTCAATCTGGATACGGGTAATAGCTTTATTGCGGGGCAGAGTCCAGTCGAGTTTGCCAAGCGGTTTATCAAGAAGATCCGCCATGTGCATGTCAAAGACGTATCCGAATCCCTTGCTGCGCTTGTGCGGGGGAATGCGACTGGCATTGCGCTCAGCCATTGTGCGATCGGGGATGGCGTGAATGCGGACAATATTAAGACCGTGATCGGTATCCTGCGAGATAACGGCTATACTGGAACGCTCAGTATGGAGTGTGAAGGTGCCGGAGGTCCGATGATTGAAAAATCGCTGGCCTGGATGCGCAGCACATTGAAGGAGTTGGGTGTGCCGGAAGAGAAGTGAATAGTGGCAGTTGGCAGGAGCAGTTGGCAGTGAGATCCCGAGAATAAGTACGCGCAGAGGACGAGTGTATGCACGATGTCCGAACGCTCGTTTAAGGCTTGCTTGCAAGAGCGATGAGCGTTAGCGATAGAGCGTCAATAAACTCACGGGTAACTTTTAGCATCGAATAGCGCGAACCACACGAATTCAATAAGGAACAAGCGTATTCGCTTCGCGAAATAAGGAAATAAGAAATAAGCGTATTCGCTTCGCGTAATTCCACACTTGAAGTTCTAGGTAAGGAATTGCTATTTTACTTCTATTTATGAAGGGAAAGTAAGCATTATGATTGCCAAGTTATCCTCAAAAGAACAAATCACTATTCCCGTTGCCATCCGAGAGCTTTTAGGTGTCAAAACTGGAGATTCCATTGATTTTGTTTTTACAAAGAATGCAACCATAGAGATGATTCCAACGCATACCCATGTCCAGACCCTTCGTGGACTTGTGCCTAAGCCCAAGCGTCCAGTGACGCTTTCGGAAATGGATGCAGCTATTGCAATGGGGGCGAAAGATGATTGGCTTAGATTAACCTTTGACCATAAAGCGGTAACATCTCCTTATTTTAAGTTAGCAAAATAAAAACGTAAACTGAAAGGACATGACACATGAAGCATACACACACATTCAGCCGCAGAAATTTTATAGGCGGAACAGTCGCGGCAACCGCAATGGGGACTTTATTTGAAACGAGTGTTGTGCAGGCACAACAGGCCGTACCTGTGATACCACCAAAACAATATGAGCGAAAAATCAAGGTCGGTATCGTTGGCGGAGGTCATCGCGGAAACCTTATTAGTGGTTTCATGAAAAAGCACGGGGGGTATCAGATTGCTGCTGTTTGCGATTATTTCCCTGAGGTTGTCAAAGCGATGGGCGAAAAATTCGGTGTGCCAGAAAACTTTAGATTTTCAGGACTTAAAGGTTATAAGCGGATGATCGAAAGTGGTGCCATTGAAGCGATGTGTGTCTTGGATGTTCCCTATTTTTATCCTGAGCAGGTTTCGGATGCTGTGGATGCAGGTATCCATGTGTATCTTGCCAAACCCATCGCTGTCGATGTTCCTGGAACCATGCTGATCGGCAAGAAGGCTAAAGAGGCGACACAGAAAAACGTTTGCGTGCTGGTTGATTATCAGCTTCCACTTGATCCTGCAAATGCGGAAATTATTAAGCGTATCAAAGAAGGCGGATTAGGGAAGTTGGCGCACATGAGTTCCACTGGAAAGACAGGGGCATGGAATGATCCAGAAAAGGGCAAGGACATTTCCAGCCGTTTTCGTCATGGAGTTTGGCTGTCGGATATCGCGCTGAGTGGCGATACGATCGTCTCGTACGACATACACATCATTGACGGAATCATGGCTGCACTCGGCAAGGCGCCGGTTGCTGCATACGGGAAGTCGCGCATTGTACGTCCCAATCCACATGGCGATCGCGTTGACACAAGCCAGACGATCTTTGAGTTTGATGATGGCGCGACGTGGATGCACATCACGCAATCCATGAACAATAATGCGAGTTATTCCGATCTCACGTCGAGCTTCTACGGCGATAAGGCCAGTGCCTATATCTCTTATTTTGGTTTGGGAAAGGTGTTTGTTCGCGGGGGTGATAAACATCACGTCGCGGAAGTTAGTAAAGGCATCTATAACGAAGGCGCCACTGCGAATGTTGCTCAGTTCTACGCAAATATCGTGGAAAAGAAGTTTGGAAATGATACGGTGCCACGTGCTATTCTTGGCCACCTGACCTGTATTCTTGGACGCGAAGCGTCTGCTCGTGGGTGTCGTTTGACCCTGGATGAACTGATGAAGGAAAACAAAAAATTGATGGTTGACTTGACGGGGTTAACGGTCTAAGCGGTGGAACCCCATGATTATCAGAATAGGAAAGGCAGGTCATAAATGAAGATCGGAGTCAATCTGCTCTTATATGCGACCAACATCACCAAAGATCATCTCCAACTTTTGAAGGCTATGAAAGAGGCGGGTGCGGATGGAGTCGAGATCCCTACGATGGAGGGGAAGGTCTCCGACTATGTTGAGCTGGGGAACATACTCGATGACCTCGGTCTTGAGCGGACATCCTCCATGGCGTTTGTGACACCCGAGCAAAATCCTGTGAGTGATTGTGCCAAGCAACGGCAGGGGGCCGTTGACCATCTGAACTGGCTTATCGATTGTGCGCATGCTATGGGCTCCACCGTGATGTGCGGACCTATGTTCCAGACGATCGGGCAATTCACGGGAAACGGTCTCACAGAGGTCGAATTTGCCCGGGCGGCAGAGGTTCTTCTGCAGGTCGCGGACAAGGCGAAGTCAGCCGGCATCACCCTTGCACTGGAGCCGCTGAATCGCTTTGAATGCTATCTGCTCAATACGCTCAAGGATGCAGCCGCGTTTACACGTCGGGTGAATCATCCGGCGGTCGGTGTCTTATTCGACACCTTCCATGCGAATATCGAAGAGAAGAACATGGCTACTGCCATTCGTGAACACGGTAGGGGTGTCATCCGCCACGTGCATTGCAGTGCCAATGACAGAGGTATTCCTGGCGAAGATCATATCCCGTGGCAGGGCGTCTTCTCTGCCTTGCATGAGATCGGTTATGATGGCTGGTATGTGCTGGAAGCTTTTGGTCGATCATTACCCGGCCTTGCGGCCGCCACGAAAATCTGGCGCGATATGTTTGATGACCCGCTGGACGTAGCTCGCAAAGGAATACCGTTCGTGAGGAAGATGATGGCTGAGCGGATAGAGTTCAGAGTTAAATGAGAAGGAATAATGGAATGGTGGAATTCTGGAATATTGGAAGAAAACAACCTGGGGAGGGACGAGCGTCTGCTCGTCCTAGGCACGCAGACGCGTGCCCCTCCC
>JBAXOG010000218.1:0-6251 GCA_037133395.1 bacterium
TCACCTAATAGCCTACAGCCTAAACTGCTACAGCCTAGCCATCCCTATGGGATGGCAATGAAACGCTTCGCTAAAAACTATCTTCGCCAAACGGGAACAAACAGAATGCGCGCGCGCTTTTCTGTTCCGTCCGCCAAAATCCCCCAAATGAGCGACCATTCGTATCGTTCATCTTTTTCGTGGCCACATCTCAACCAAGAAGCGACTACTGGAATACGCCAATAAGTGAAGTCAGAACGAATGTCTTTAACGTGACGCATTAACCCAAAGCAGGTGCTAAAATGATGCCGGTCTGGATTTTCCTCGATATTCAGCAGCCATGTGTTTAAAAGACTAAACCGATAAAAAGCGGGGCCAACATCAGCATCCATGGCCCAGCCACCTAACACGTTACATCCTGTCGAGTGTCCTTCATAAACGGGAAAACGCATCGGCCACGGAAGATCATTCCCAAAAGACGCAAGCCATGACGGACAATCAACCTTGACGGATGTCTTCAACACACGTGTCGCCAACGCTTCGCAAGCCGTCTTCTCCGTTGCGGTGTCCGACCAAACAGCAGCGACCATCCGGCCCTCCCGCTGAACACTCCAGCTCCCGTCCTTGAAACGATCACCCAGATAGTCTTCGATACGCCTCCGGAATGATCTCGCAAAACCAGGACGTTCCCAATAACTCAGCCAGATACGCTTCTGCTGTCCGTCCACACCCTTCATCACATACAAGCGATCGCCCATCCATCCCTTTAAAAACCCGTAGTCATACGCCGTGGCAATTTTCTCACCGCCCAACAAGAGAGCAATACCCATCACGCCGAGCGAGTTCGTGGCGATACTCCCCTTCACATCCTTAAAAAGCGCTGCATCTGGCGTGAAGACAGCGGGAACAAAACCCTTGAGATATCGACGCTCCGGATAAAGGATCTCCGCCGTTGTTTGCGGTGTCCTCACCTCGTACATCTTATTAATGGCCTGCCATCCTGCGTCACGACGCACGCGATTACAAAACGCCATGCCATCCAGATAGGGACGAACCATGGTGCCAGAGAGAAACGCAGGGCACCACGTGAATTGACCAGAGATGTCATCCATATCCGCACTTTTCAAGAGCATTTCTGAACCCCATGCGCCCAAGGGTGTAACCGTATTCATCGGAAAACCATCCAGCAGACTGTCAACACCTAACAAGACAGCATTACCTTCTACAAACGAGGTAAATGCCTGCGAACGGTCAAAATCTAACTCCACTTCCTTGGTCCGCTTCGTCAACCCATAGTTGGAATCTTCAATGGCGTGACAAAATTCATGCACATAGACAAACTTCTCCATCCCCTGAAGCATCAAAGGCGTTGTCGCATTTGTAGTCGCATTCTCCTCAAGATAGACCAAACGACGTTCCTCGTGATCATAATAAGCCGCCGCACCCTCTTCCATGAAACGAAGAAGCAAATCCTTCAAGGATTGATCCTTACTTAAAATGCGGAACTGACGCAACAAAACATCTGACTCCTCAATCGCGATTTTGTTATCCGGCTTCTCCAGATCTTTTTCCAGCGAAACCTTCAATTCCGCTTTCGTCTCTTTCTGGATGGCGACGTTATGCTTTAACGACAGCCCGCGCAGTTGAATCGCCATCGCTTGGTACTCGCGAACAACCGCTTCCCTGTTTTCTTTTGGCGGCATTTCCTTCGGCAACATTGAACATCCCGTCAAGCCGAAAAGGAACAAGCAAAATCCAGCCATGCTTTGTATATTATGCTTCATGCTAGAGGACCGTAATCTTAAGCCCCTGATAATCAACAGCGAAGTCAAAAAACCGCGCTTGCGCATTCAACGGCTTTGCATTCAATGTCGTGCGAATACGATGTGCCGCTTCAGCCGTCTTGGCAATTATAAAAATAAACCCACCACCCCCTGCGCCCGGCAACAAACTCGCCTGTACATCGGACTGAATCGAGGCCAGCAAATTCTCAATCGGCCCATTGGTGGCGCCAGGATCAATCGCTTTTTTTTGTTCCCAATACCGCAACACACCCCGAGCAAAGCCATCAATATCCTTTGCATCCAACGCCTCTTTTGTTTCCAATGCATTCGCTTTAAGATCATGAACAAGCTGGAGCGACTTGGGCGTGCGCGCCAAATAATTTCCAACGACATTCTGCAAAATATTACGCGCCATGCGTTTTTGCCCTGTAAAATAAAGCAAGCAGCGTTGCTTTAACTCGCTTTCACCAGAAAGGTCGAAAACAGACCAACGGATTGAGACCGTCTGGTCGGATCCAGGCTGCGTACGAATCAGTTTCACGCCAGGCATAATACCGCCAACCTGATCCTGCCAGCCACCCCCTGTGCACATTCGCTGTTCCAAAATCGACGTCATACGAATAATCCGATCCGCCTGATATGGAACACCCAGTACGCAATCCAGACACGCCATGACCGCCGCGCCAAGAATGGAGCTCGTGCCCATGCCGGAGCCTTTAGGCAACGCTGAGAAAATCGTCAGATCAAGCCCGCCACCCAATGTGTTTAGCCATGACTTCAGCGACTGTTTTTCAGTGGAGGGTCCGATGCCACTCAAGATAAGCGCTGCTTTAGCCAGCGCATCCCAGTCATGTGGATTGGAGTGATCCAGCAATTCCGCAGTTGTCCGAATCTCTTTGCGTTCGCCAAGATCAATACTCGACAACCGGATGCATCCTTCGGTATTCAGCTTCGCCATAACCTGAATCGGATAAAGTCCGTTCAACGTCACGGCTGCATTTAAGACTGTCCCTCCATGCTCGCTACAAATCGGCGGTGTGTCCGACCACCCACCCGCAAAATCAATGCGCACCGGGGTGGTTACCCACACAACCTGGTCATGCAAGATCGCAGCAGGACGCGCCCGTGTCACAGGCTCAAAACTGATGGCAACCGATTCAGCAACAGCTTCAAATGCCTCCTTCTGCAACGCTTCAGCAGTGGCAAATTCATTTTGCTTCTTGGTGTGTCCCGGGCCGGCCTGGATCATCGCCATCAGCCGGAGAATGCGTGCGCGGAGCAAGGGTTTTCCGGAGGTCTCTTCCATGAGCAGCGCAGCGAGCTGGCGGAGCAGTTGAAGCGCTTCATCCGCCGTTTTGATTTCAGAGCAAATCGTTTCTGCAGCCAGCGTATCATCTGCCAATAGCCGTTGCGTGACTCGCACGAGATTGACCTGTCGCAAGATTTCATGACGCACAGCCAACAACCGGTCATGGTTCACGCGCGGCACGATGTCCGCTATGCAGAACCGTTTGCCTCTCAACGTTGAAACCCCTCCCTCGCTCTTCGCCAGCGTCAACGCTTCTTGCAACACTTCATCGAGGGATCCCACGCGCCACAGCTTGGCACGCCACAAACCCTCCTGCTCATCGCCCGACCATAAGCCTTGGGCATTTACGCGATGACGTGTCATCCACGCCTCAATAGGCTGATTCAAAAACCTGCACGGTTTTACACCACCAAAGGGTGTTTTAAAGTCATCATCCAACCCATACGCAATGACAGCCCAGTCCTGCTTCGCAATCGGAAGTACGACCAGTCCAATACCTTTCTCAAGGGTGATGCCTGTCCGGGCTTCGGCTGGCAAGCCTGTCAAAATATTGTCGCCTGCGAGTCGGATAAAGGGACAAGCCGTCGCATCAACAGCCTCAATCAACGCTGATCCCGTACGCAATACCGAACGAGCATACGCGTTAAACACAAAGGCTCGCTCAGCTTCATTCACATCTTCGAGACACGCATTGCTCCCGTTTTGAAAGCGATACGTTTGAGAAGTCCGAGAAAGCGTAGAGAATCCAGAAAGTAATTCGCGGCTACTGCCAATATGGAAAAATTCACAGAACGGCACAATGTTGACATGAAAAGGAACACGCCTCAAAGCCAGATAAAACGCGCGCATACGTTTGGCATGCGCAACGTCACGACCACGATCTGAAACAAAGCGTTCGAGAAACAGAGCTTCCGTGAAGCGAGGTGCCAGAGCCATGGTCAGCTCTTCATAAATGTCCAGTGCGGGACATTGTCCCGTGATGATCTCCTCCAGCAAACTCGTCTGTGAGTGTGTGAATGAACCCGCTAAATCGACCAGTCGTTCGCATGTCGCTGGATCAAGGCTAATAAGTCCGGTATCAACAGCCACACGGCCAAAGGGATCTACCGCGCCACGCGCCTGCGCCATTTCTGGCGAAGGCTTTTGCATGAAATCAGCCACCTTCAAACACTCCGTTTTATGCGACTGCGCAGCAAACATCTCTGGAATGTATACACCGTGACGCGTTCCTCGGTCCACGGGGCCGAAGTACGCAACACCTGTCACGCCAGGTTTTGAAAAATTAACCGAGCCATGATCAAACGTCAGAAGAACATCACCTGATGTCACCAAAACATGTCCCTTCGACGGCTGCGGAAGTTCAGAAACCGTCTGCAAAATAAGGTCGAACAATGCGAGAGGGAGTCCGGTACTGGAAACGGTCGGGACTGGCGTAAAAACTTTGCCTTGCGCTGCATAAGCGGGTGTTCGACGGCTGTCTCCGCCCGAATGGCAAATCAAAATACGTCGCCCTTCAAAAACAGACTTATGCTTTTCAAAAGGCTTAAGACTCTTGGTCAACTCATTCAAGACATGAAGCGTTGCGCCTAAGGAGCCAACACGTCGACCACCTGGATCCGTAATGACATAAACGTCTGCGTGCGACTCTATCAATCCATTGGCCTTCCTCCACGCCATCTGCGCACGGTATCCCTTCGCCTGCGCTTCATTCGCAGCGGTCAAAACAATCACATTATATGCTTGCATAAAAGACATCGGCTCCCTTTATTGCGCGCTATCTGCTACACCCCGTGAGTGGCAAAAGAGCAGGCCTAGTTATTCCTCTTGATTTTGTTTCCCTTACGCTCCATGAGCGTTTTCACATCCACGTTTTGGATGTCCTGCGGCGAACAGCGCAACGCCAACGTCGTCTGTTTGCTTTCTGCGCAAATCGTTACTTTTGAAAGCCATTCAGATACGACCTTCAATTCTGGCTTCTTCGAAATAGCCATATTGAGCAGAAACGACGCACTTGTCTTGGCTGTGATACAAAGCTCACATAACGTCTGCGCATTCGCCTCATCCGCACATTCTATCCGCACAACGAGTTCAGCCGCATCACGACTCGGAACGAGCCGCGTCTCGATTGTCAAATCACGCAATGAACTAACTACTGCGTTCATTTTGGGATCCCGCAACATCTCTTTCCGTTCCGCTTCGGTCGTCAGTTTGTTCATCACGTCATTGATATTGACAATCATGAGGCGTGAAATGAGATTAGGCTGGGACTTGAGAACACGCCAGAGCGACGTTTCTTTCGGCAGACCGACCTCTTTTCCCGCGTACAAATCCAACAGACTCTTCAACGCCTTCTCATTCGAAGCGACAAGCATCAGTCGTTTACCACTAAAGGCCAGACACGGATTCAAGCCCCTCACCTTGCTAATAGCTTCCCCCTTTAACGTCCAAACGGGTGTTCCACAAAGCGAAGAAGCTTCCAGTTTGACCTCCGAATGCTTCGACTGGACATACTCAGTCAATGCTGCAAGAATCTTCTCCTTGCTAAAAGATCCGCAAAGCACCCACGTCAAATCAGGGAAGGTTAAATCCTGTGACGGCGCAGGACGCACAATCTCACCCAGAGCAACCAGCGACCATTCAATTTTCTGACGATCAATCGCTAAATAGGTTTTAAACGGATCATCCGCGATCTTTTCCACTGAACCCGGCTTTAATTGCTTCATGAATTCAGAAAGCACATCCTGTTTTGCGTTAAACACGCGTCCAAATTCCCTCATGACCGGCACGTCCTTCGTCGCATCTGTCGTATAGGCAACCACAAAGGCGTTAGACGGCAAGAGTGGTCTTTCCGTCTCTCTCCAACAACCCACAAAAATCAACACACACGCAACAAGTCCGATGACCACACCGTTTCTACTCACCCTTTTTAATGTCATCTGCAAGCCCTTCTTAAGCGCACATCCATATCTACATTTGTTAAAACAATGATTAATTTTAAGCCACTAGCATCCCATAGGTTACGCCAGAAACATTCCAGCACCTATGATTGGCACATATTATGCGGGGGGGGGGCAAAATAGTCAACTCAAAAAATAATCTTTTTCGCACCCATTTTTAAATCGCGAAAATAGTGCTGGCTTTGGGGACGGTCGCGGCTGTAGCCTACAGCCGCAAATGAA
>JBAXOG010000219.1:0-6196 GCA_037133395.1 bacterium
TACGTCCGCATTTTCAAATTGCCACATTCACTACATTTTCACGCTGCCGCCCACATGCGATGCAGGCAATGTCATAAGAGAACAGGTTTATCCGGTACTAATATTAACAATATTTGGACTGCTTTTGTGGTTACTTGTTCTCAGTTACTTTCTAATGATGGAGTGATGGGATTGGTTCTTCCTGCTGACTTACTACAGGTTAAGTACGCCGAGCAAATACGTATGTACTTAGAAAATTCATTTGAGCGTTTAGAGATAATGCCTCTCGGAACGGAAATGTTTCCCAATATCGAACAGCAGACCATTGCGTTGTTTGCCTACAAAAAGAGTCTGACCCCAGGCACTTATTTTTACAAAGTTGAAGACTATGAGACTTGTCGTGTCAGCCAAACCTCATCTAACGGGTTGATGATATCACAGTCTAAATGGACACATTATAACCTGGCAACAGTAGAAATTGCGCTTCTCAATTCTGTAGCAAAGAAATTTGGAAGAGTTGATGACTTCATTAAATCAAAGCCTGGAATAGTAACAGGCGCAAACGATTTCTTCATAATTTCGGAAAAAGAAGTAAAAAAATATAATGCTAGTGTTTACGCACGCCCGATTATTAGTTGTGGAAGAAGTTTAGAACAGGGAGCCGCATTTACGGAGATGGATTTCAAAAGGTTTAGTGCAGCAGGGAATCCTTCGTATCTCTTGGATTTGCGTCAAAAAAGGCCTAATAAAGCACTTGATGAATATCTCCAGAAAGGGGAAGAACAAGGATTGCCTAAGAGATATAAGTGCTCAAGGCGAACTCCTTGGTATGTTATTCCATGTATAGATGATGTGGCTGACACCTTGTTTTTTAAAAGGACTCATCGCATTCCAAAATTCATAAAGAATAAAGCTCAAGTTTTTGTTACTGACACAGCTTATATGGTAGCGCCAAAAACAGGTTTTAGCATTGACGACTTTATCTGGTCTTTTTACAACCCGTTAACATTGATTTATGCTGAACTTACAGGTCGTAGTTATGGCGGTGGCGTTTTAGAACTTACACCAAATGAATTTCGACAACTTCCTATTCCATATTTCAGTCCAGGATCCACTGTTTACTCAAACTTCGCTAGAAATCTGTCATTTAATGACCCTGCGCTATCATTTTTGACCGATCCTCTTCGTGTGCAGCAACTGGGGGTTACAGTTGTTGAGTATAAGACTCTTTGCGATATCTATAAAAGCCTTATAAATCAACGTATTGAGACGCGAAAAAGAGATGTAAAAATGGCCTAGGAATTGTGCTTAGACATTGGACATTGAACATTTTCGCGTTCGCGCATTCCATCCCAACCTACGCCTTCCTCAGGTCGGCTTTGATGTAGTAGCGGTCTTCTGAAATGCCAAGTTCTTTGAAGAGGGCTTCGATGTCGAGACGGAACTGGTGCCAGTCCACGAGGGACTCGACTGCCTTGTTGTGGTTCAGCTTCCCGACCGGTGACAGAATATCCAATATCCAACAAGGAATATCCAATATCCAAGGGAAAATGGGCTGACAGGGGACAGACAAGGCTTTCGCTCATCAGTGCCGACGAGGACGTCGGCGTTCCCAGGGGATAAGGTGGCAGAGCCGTCTCGGCTCTGTGCGGGCAAGATGCCCGCGCTCCTTTCAGGGGAGGGTCACGCGTCTGCCTCGCCTACGCCAAGGCTACGGCGGCCAGGCGCTCGTCCCTCCCATGAGGCGGGACGCCTCATCCACCTTGAGCATCGCATGCCCTGATGAAAGGATGCGGCTAGGCGCTTCGCAAGGCAAGGTGGCAGAGCCGCCTCGGCTCTGTGCGGGCTTCCAGAAAAAGCTGAAGCCGCTTCTTGCGAAACGGCCTCGTTATTCCTTCAACACATGGTTGATGAATTGGTTTTAGTATGTCATAAAGGTGGTTCGTTCGTCAAGGACTCTGGTTAATAAGAATTAATAATTTTTAATAATCTTTAGTAAAGCCGTATTCGGTCATCGGGCATTGCCCATCCCCGCATTGCAGTGGTCCAAGGGTCGTGTTTGGACATAGGACATTGAAGATCCCTGTATGCCAGCATTCCATTCCGACTACGCTTTTCGCAGGTCGGCTTTGATGTAATACCGGTCGTCTGAAATGCCGAGTTGGTTGAAGAGGGCTTCGATGTCGAGACGGAACTGGTGCCAGTCCACGAGGGACTCGACTACCTTGTTGTGGTTCAGCTTCCCGACCTTCCAGAAGTCAACATAGCGATGTGCGGCGCGGACTACGGCTAGAGCTTCCGCTGGCTTGATCACTGGCTCCATGCTGACCCAGGTGAAGACGCCTTCATCATTCGCCCGCTTTAGGACGGCTAGGCGGTCTTGGACGGAGGAGGCGAAGGGCTCCCACTCCTTGCGCGAGGCGTCGTTGATGAAGCTGAGCGTCACCCCTAAATGGACGCCTGCTGCTTTCATCAATGGCAGGTCTGCCAAGATCAACTCTTTATCACCCTTGGTCAGGATGTCCACCTTCACGTGATGTGCTTGTGCAAGCTGAATGGCTTGGCGCGTCACATGCTCCTTGCTCTCAAGTGCCTGATACGGATCGCTCAGAAAACAGAAGAGCACCCGCCGGGGATCACCGGAGAGCTTCTTCACGTCCTTGGCAAAGAGTTCGAGGACGTTCTTTCGGACCTCGCCCTTCTCATGCCAGACTGCGCTGGTGGTGCGCATACATCCCGGCGCATAGCAGTACGTGCACCCGTGCGTACAGCCCCGATACAGGTTGCACGCCAAGTCCGCATACTCCTTCGCTCGTCCCTTGGGTTCATAAATCACGTTCATAGAAGAAAAATACCATTTTATGCCCCATACGTATATTGCTTTTTGATGGTTAAAAGACAGAAAATGACGCTGTATTCCGTCGTAGGACATTGAGCAACCCAGCATTGCCGCTCCTCGCTCCAGCTCCGCTGGCTTCAAACGAGCGTTCGGACTTCGCACCAGGGTGCTCGTCCTCGGCGCATGTTTGTTCTCCGCATTCACGCATTCGCACATTCGCGCATTCGCGTGTTGCCTCCTGTCGGGCACTCTGCTAAATTAATGGCACTTCGTGTCGGACGATGGGTCTCGTTCGTGCGAATAAATTTATAGATGATGGAGGTTATCATGGAGACATCTGGGCCAAGCCGCAAGGCGCTCCGGTGGAAGCTCTGGGATTATTCGACACCCGGTGATTATTTTGTGACGATCTGCACAGACGGGAAAGGCGCCTCTTTTCGGGACGGTCGCGCATGGACGTATGATCCTGAATGAAGCGGGAAAAATGGTGCAGAGATATGACTGACACACTTCCAGATCGCCAGAGCATCCGAAAGCGTGGCTGGGATTATGCCGCGAAAGGGTGGTATTTTGTGACGATATGTGTGCAAGATATGCGCCCGGTTTTTGGGACCGTTGTGCAGGGTAAGATGGTGCTCAACGATGTCGGTCGGATGGTGCAGGAGATGTGGCTGGCTGTGGGACACTTTCACCCAGAATACCACCTCGACGAATTTGTGGTTATGCCGAATCATGTGCATGGGCTGGTGCGCTTGGAGGGCAGGCCCAACGACCTGCCCGTGCGGACGGGTAAGCCCGACGGCCTACCCCTGCCGAGCCTGCCTGATTTTGTGAGGCGGTTTAAATCGACAGCCGATGTGGCGTGGCGAAAAATGGTCGTAGGGGCAGACCGTTGTGTCTGCCAGCCTTCAGGTCGGGGCGCCTGCCCTGACACCATGCGCAATGGCAAATTATGGCATCGCAATTATTGGGATGTGATTGTGCGGGATGACGAGGCACTGGCCAATATCAGGCGATATATTCGCAATAACCCGCAGAATTACGACATGGTCATACAATGCGGCGAGCCGCGTTTGCTGGGCAATGCCAAACTGCTGGAGTTGCCCAAGATGGGCTTTCTGGCGAGTCGTAACGAGGCGAACCCACATGGCAGCCTCCCGATCAAGCCCGGCGAGGCGATCATCTCGGGCTTTCTCTCGCCCATGGAGCGGGCGGTCTTCAAGGCTGGGCTGGCGCAGAAGCGGCCTTTGATCTGGGTGAAGCCCTTGGGTATGGGCACGCCCGACCGAATGGAGCAGGCGGCCCTCGATGCGGGGCTGCTGCTCATTGTTTCGCCCTTTTCCGACAGCATCGACGCGCCCAGTGTCCGGCGGGCCGCCTGGTGCAACGAATATGTTCTTACGCACTGCGACCGCATGGTTGTGGGCCACCTTAATCCCAGCGGCATGCTGGCCTGTATTTTATCCGAAAGACCCCCTGAACTGGAGATCATCTATTTATGAGCGTTTAAGAGTCGAAACGCGGACTATTTTAGTGTTGCAATGACCGGTGAATGGCTTCGGCAAGGGAGGGGTCGATACCCGAAACGGATTCGATTTCTTCGAGGGTCGCGCGGGATAGGCGGTAGATGGATTTGAAGTGCGTGAGGAGCGCAGTCTTTTTGGCAGGTCCGATTCCAGGGATGACATCAAGAGCTGATTCTCGGATGGTACGATTGCGGAGCCAACGATGGTAGGTGAGCGCGAAACGATGGGCTTCATCGCGAAGACGCATCAAAACACGCAAGGCTTGCGAATCCAGGGGCAGGCGTATGGGTTCACGTCCGTCATCTACAACGATTTCTTCGAATTGCTTGGCGATTCCGACACTGGGAATAGCTTCCATTCCAATCTGGGCAAGTGCTTCGCGTGCGGCCCGCAGTTGCGTAATGCCACCGTCGATCATGATTAGACCGGGTAGGGGTTTGCCCTCATCCCGTACGCGGAGGTATCGGCGTTTTACTACTTCCGCGATGGAGCGTGGATCATCTGCTCCCTCCACGGTTTTAATTTTGAAGTGACGGTAGAATCGCGGATCAGGAATGCCGTTGCAGGCAACGACCATACTCGCGACTGAATGAGTCCCGAAGAGGTTGGAGATATCGTATCCCTCGATGAGCTGGGGTACGTTGGGTAATCCAATCAATTTTTGTAGTTCTTCAATTCCTTGACGTGCCTCGGTGGCATGCAAATCAGGAGCTTTGGTGATGACATTTCTTCTGCGCTTCACCATGGCCTGCAAGGCGAGCCACGTGTCGCGGAGGATCGCCGCTTTTTCATAGTCTTGTTCGTGTGCGGAAGACTGCATGTGTACATGGAGTTCTTGAATAATGCCCATGCGTTCGCCCCGCAAAAAGGCGCAGGCTTCGTCAAAGCGGGTTTGGTATGCTTCTGGGGAGATCCGGTTGACACAGGGTGCGGAGCAAAAGCGCACGATGTCGTTGATACAGTGCTGGTAGGTGTCGGCATCCGGATGGATTGGCGTACATTTGCGCAAGCCAAACCGTTTTTCCGTAAAGTCTAAAACTGTGCGAACAACGGAGTCTGATGGGAATGGACCAAAGTAAATGGCGTGATCATCACGAATAATACGGCAGGTCGTGATTCGCGGAAAGGGTTCGCGAGGATCTGCTCGAAGCGCGGGATATTGTTTGTCGTCACGCATTAAAATATTATAGCGCGGACGATAGGTCTTGATCAGATTGCTCTCGGTGAGAAGCGCCTCGGCCTCTCCTTTGACGGTGACGACTTCGATATCGGCGATGCTATTCACCATGCTTCGTAACTTGGGAGGGGCCTTGCGCAGGGTGGAATCCCGAAAGTAACTTTGCACACGTTTCCGCAGCGAAATCGCCTTCCCGACGTAAATGATGGTTCCCTTTCGGTCACGCATCATGTAGCATCCTGGCTTCTCTGGAAGGGCCGCTAATTTTTGTTGTACAAGGGGTGGAATGATCATAGCATTAATTAAAATTTATCACTGCCATCCCATAGGGGTGGCTAGGCTGTAGCAGTTTAGGCTGTAGGCTATTAGGTGAAACGCTAAGAAAACTAAACCTAATTTCCAACACTGTCTCAACTCGGGCGCAACTGAAATCCAGGAGTTCCCTAACAGTCTACAGCCTAAAAACCTACGTCCTATGGCACGCTACTTTAAATTTATAATAACATGGGGTTACTGTGTCTGTCGATGGTCTTCTTTAGGTGTGATTCATCTTGGGCGCATTTCCGATTCATTGACTGGGTTCTTTTAAATGAGCTGGTCCTGCGTCACCTCCTGGTCTTCGTTATGCGGAGTCCCTTTGGATGGCAGTCTGGGTGTCTTAGTTCCATGGGCGGT
>JBAXOG010000220.1:0-6173 GCA_037133395.1 bacterium
AATAAAGACAGTTGCTACCTGGTGTGATTCATTTCAACTAAAATGAATCGCACCCAGACGTGCTTATTCGCCAAAAATATAGACCAGCGGTAAGCGTTCTGAAAGGACTCGAACTGCTGGCATTATTTTTTTCAGCGGTTCCTGTTGAGACGCAAAGACGAAGAGCAACTCAACTTTTTTGCTGTCTTTATCACCCACACGCTTCACCAGCGCAGGTAATTCGCTCACATCAGCAAAGGAGTAGTCTTTCGGGGTCAACTTCGGATCAAGCCCCGCTCCGCTCCAATCTTCTTCAATATAGGTCAGCTTTTTGGCGTCTCCCGTGAGATAAACTTCAAAGGGTTGCGGTGTGCGTCCGTCACGTTTACGCCACTCTTCCTGCGGCAGAAAAGCACGCGGGTAAATGCCCTCGTTGGTCTTGCCATACAGTTTAAGACCCTTGCCGTCCAGCAACACAAATACGCGGGTCACAGCGACCGCCTGCGTGAGTGTCAACGCATCAGACATCGTCAGCGTCACAAACAAATCATGCCCGCGATCAGACAACGTCTTCATCCACGTCAACACCTCTGCCGGCGTGCCCTTTTTCAATACCTCGCCCTTCTTGTCCGCACAGACGAACATCGTCTCTTGACCTGCCGAAGGCTGTACCGTGACATACAGAACGACCGAACGCAGACCTCCTCCTGGCAAGGGCATCGGTTTGAGCACAATCTCCATCACCTCTCCATATTCCATCTTTCTGGAAAGTACGGAACGACCATAAGCAGTACCTTTTGAAGCGATGAAGGGGATATCAAAGAGCGTGTCGGGTTCATTATAAAGTGCAATCACGGAGGCTGGCTGCTCCGTATCGGCTCCGCAAACGCCATCCGCCCATGGCCCCCCCGTAAAAACAAGTCCGTCCTCTCCAAATAAAGGAGGCTCAGACTTGGCATCTTTAATAATCGACTGCAAGGGGCGCGCGGACTCCACCCTGTCGTTCAGCTTACGTATCGTTCCTGAGATCCGTTCGCCATACGGCCAGAAACGGAAGAGTCGGCCATCAACGCCATGTCCCCGTGGAACGCCAATACTTTCCATCGCACGAACAATATCCGAGGGCTTGGCCACACTGACCGTCGCAGACTCGTACGCACGATTACTTTGCGGACCGACAATCAGAAACTCCATAGTCGATTCTTCGTTATGCCCCACTGCTTCAACCAGCAGGTGCACTTCGCGGCGCTCAATGTCTGCCACGACACCCGACCATGCGCGAAACGTTGCCGAGGTCTTAGCTTCTTGACTGACCTGCCAAGCTTTGACCGCATTCGTATGGACTCTCTCCCAGTCTGTCGGACCCGTAAATTCCTTAGCAGACGCTATGCCCGCGTATAAGAAAAAAAGTGAAAAGTGAAAAGTGAAAAGTGAAAAACGTCTATTTGCCGTCATAAGAATTTCTTTCCTGCATATAACTTCAACGGATAATGGATTAGCGGGATGTTGGGAGGCAATCTTGCTGGGCGAATAGGCGTCCACGCCTGTTCACTGGCGGCAAGGAAGCCGCCTACCCTAGACAACAGACTTCATTGTACAGGCGAGGACGCCTATACGCCCAGAATTTCGTCTTCATTCGATGCAACACGTTGAATCTTCGTTTATCCCCGGGCTGCTCGCCTGCCACTAAAAGTTTTTGGCTGCAGCTGCAAAACCTTCCGCTGAACCCGCGATCACCTTCTCTTCTACGCTGAAACTCAGGCGGAAGTAACCCGGAAATCCAAAGCCGCGTCCAGGAACCGCCAGTACGTTATATTTCACCAGCTCCGCCACAAACGCCTGATCATCCCCGCCCGGTGCCTTCGGGAAAAAGTAGAACGCGCCCTGTGGCATCGTGAACTCAATGCCCGCATCGGCCAGCACCTTGGCCATGGCCTTGCGGCGACGGTCATAAATGGAGAGGTCCACGCCCTCGTTCAACAACTCCATCGCCAACCGCTGTCCCAGAATAGGGGCATTGACAAAGCCCAGCGTTCGGTTCGTCATGGTGACGGCATTGACTAACAAAGCCGCATCCGGCATCACTGGATTCACGACAACATAACCCACACGTTCGCCCGCGAGGGACAAACTCTTTGAGAACGATCCCATCACAACAGCAAACGGCGACACCGGAAGCACTGGCGGAATCGTCACACCGTCATAAGCAAGGAATCGATACGGCTCATCGCTGATCAGGAAGAGCGGACGCTCCCGCGTCGCATTCACGCGGTCGACCAGTTGCCCGAGCCGGGTCAAGGTCTCCTGCGAATAAACGCACCCCGTCGGATTGTTCGGTGAATTGATAATGATCGCGCGTGTCTTCTCCGTAATCGCGGCTTCCATGGCTGCGAGATCCGGCTGGAAGGAGGGAGCCAAAGAAGGCACCGGCTTCAATACACCGCCAAAATGGCCGCAATAAGCACCATATTCCACAAAGTACGGAGCAGGACACATCACCTCGTCGCCCGGCTCAATCACGGCACGAAAGAAAGCCGTCAACGCCCCCGCCGCACCGCAGGTCACAATGATATGCGCGCCTGTCAATTCAGTATGCTGCTGCTTGGTCAGCCAAGAGGCCAAGGCTTCGCGAAAAACAGGCAGCCCTGCATTTGGACAATAACCAAGCCCCATGGGCTTCACAGCGTTTTCGGTGATATTCAGTAATGCTTCGCGCGCCCGGGCAGGCGGCGGGATATCTGGATTCCCGAGGCTGAAATCAAACACCTTGTCCGCACCCAACTGATGCTTCAGCTCAATGCCCTTTTCAAACATGCGTCGAATCCATGACGCATTTTCCATCTGCTTCTGAACCGCACTCGAAATCACTTGCATAAGGATATCTCCGTCTCTTCCCGTGTCGTCAAATTCTTGCGCTTCGCCGTTCCGCGCGTCACATCATCTGGACCAATAAAGACGGCATCTGAGGCTGGACTCGCGCTGGCGCGTGCAAAGAATTGCTTGGGCTTTTGCTTGGCAAGCATCAGCTCCACCGACTCACCCTGCTCACGCAATGACCGTGCCAATTTCGTGGCGATCTCGCGCTGTTCCGGGAACATGTAGCCAATGATCACGCCATGTTTCTCTGTCGCGGCTGTCTCGCCGAGTAACTCCTTCAGCACCTCAACGACCACCACATCACCAAAGCCAAGTCCGACCGCCGGCGTGGGCTGGCCGCCGATGGCCGTCAGCAAACTGTCATACCGTCCGCCGCCAAAAATCGCGCGGAACTTACGCTCGGTGTCAAAGGCTTCAAATACGATGCCGGTGTAATATGAAAGCCCACGAATCACAGACATGTCAAAGACCAAGCGATCCTCAATGCCATAAATCGCTGCCAGTACAAACAAATCGCGCAAAGCCTTGACCGCCACGGAGTCCGGTGCCGTCAGCGCAGCCGCCTGATCAAGCGTCTGCACCCCCAGCAAATCAAAGGTCTTACGAATCGCGGTCTCATCAAGACCCTCTGTCACCAGCAACTTCGTAATCTCCACATCATCAATTTTTCCGCGCTTGTCGAGCGCAAGGAAGACCGCGGCATGATGCTTCGCGTCAATGCCAGACGCTGCAAGCAGTTCCGCGAGCAAAGCGCGGTTGTTCACATGAATGCGATAGGCGCCGTCCGGCATACCCATGTTCTTCAGGGCACACGCAACCGCGGCAAGCAGTTCCGCTTCAGCCGAAACGCTCTCTTCGCCGATGACATCCATGTTCCACTGATAGTGCTCCCGTTTACGTCCGCGCGTCATACGCTCATACCGGAAACACTGCGCAACCGTAAACCATTTCACGGGGAAGGAGAGCTGTCCCTGCTTCGCGGCAATCATGCGCGCCAAGGTGGGCGTCATCTCCGGGCGCAGCGCGAGTTTGCGTCCGCTCTTATCCTCAAAGTGATAAATCTGCTCGGAGACCTCCTCGCCGCTTTTGCGTTGCAGTAACTCGAGGGTCTCGACGACACAGGCGTCATACGCCTGAAAGCCAAACGCTTCCGAAGCTTTACGCCAAGCGTCAAACACGCGATTACGCCAGACCATGTCTTCAGGATAAAAGTCACGCATCCCGCGTGGTGGCTCAAATGAAAGAGGTTCCATAATTAGCTCTTAAACATATCGCGCATACGTTTGCCCAGCTTAAACCTGATGCTATTGTGTGCTGGGATTTCAACCGTTTCTTTCGGCTTGTTCGGATTACGCCCGATGCGAGCCTTCCGTACCACAATCTCAAACACGCCAAAGTCACGAAACTCAACATGTTGCCCCTTTTCAAGTGCCGCGCAAATGCCATCTAACGTCATCTGCACCGCTTGCAACGCCTGTTGCTGATTCAGTCCGCTCTCTTCAGAGATCTGAATGGCCAAGTCACGCTTGGTCAACGCCATGCCCGTGTATTCCGTATCATTACTCATATCGACAATCTCCTCTATTATACCAAAGCCTTTACACGCCCAACAATGTCTGCCACTGCCGCATCAATCGGCACAATGGCCATATCCTTAGAATTACGCATTTTCACTTCAACACCGCCCTTGGCCAATCCCTTTGCGCCGACCACGACGCGCACAGGACAACCAATCAAATCCGCATCTTTAAACTTGACGCCAGGGCGATCTTCGCGGTCGTCCACGAACACATCAATCCCTGCGTCTTGCAATTCCTTCTCCAGCTTGTCAACCACGGCGCACACCGCCGCATCCTTGGGATCCAAGAGCAGGAGCGTGACAGCAAAAGGAGCCACGGAGGCTGGCCACAAAATGCCATCCGCATCATGGTTCTGTTCAATCACCGCCTGCAACGTACGCGTCACACCAATACCGTAGCACCCCATAACCATCAGCTCACGCTGGCCTTCAGCAGTCAGGAACCTCGCATCGAACGACTCGGAGTATTTTGTACCCAGCTTAAAGACATGGCCGACTTCAATGCCGCGCTTCAGTTGCAGCGGCTTACCGCACTTGGGACACGCATCGCCCGTACCCACAATGACCAAATCTTCAAACGCCGTAATGTTGGCATCGCGTGCAAGGTCAACATGTTTGATGTGGATATCCGCCTTGTTCGCACCCGTGATACGGCCTGTTGCGCCCTTGAGCGCTTGGTCAGCATAAACAGGAATCGTCAGACCCACAGGACCCGCAAAGCCCACGGGCGCGCCTGTCGCGGCCAAAATCGTCGGGTCGTCCGCAAGCTCCAGCTTCTTCACGCCCAGCAGGCGCTTGAACTTATGCTCGTTCAGGTCGCGGTCGCCTGGCACCAACACGGCCACGGGGTTACCATCCGCCGAATAAATGAGCGTCTTAATAAAGCAATCGCCCGCGCATTTAAAGAAGGCCGTCAACTCATCAATCGTCCGCACGTTCGGGGTTGCAACCTCTTCGATCGCGGCACCGTCGGACGACCCGCTGCTCGCGTCGACCTTACGCTCTGCACGTTCCTGATTCGCAGCATAACCGCACACAGGGCAATCAATCACGCCGTCTTCACCGGAGTCGGCCAACACCATGAATTCATGCGACCACTTACCACCGATGTCACCCGTATCCGCCTCTACCGGGCGCGCCATCAGACCGCAGCGCTTGAAGATGCGTACATACGCGTCATACATCGCCTGATAGGAAGCATCCGCAGCTTCGTACGACACGTCAAAGCTATACGCGTCCTTCATGATAAATTCCTTGGCGCGCATCAAGCCGAAGCGCGGCCGGATTTCATCGCGGAACTTAGTCTGGATCTGGTAGACCGTGCAAGGCAGTTGACGATAAGAGCTGACCTCACCGCATATCATCTCTGTCGTGACCTCCTCATGCGTCGGGCCGAGCACCATCAAACGGTCGGCGCGATCTTTAAGACGAAACATCCCCTGCCCCATCGTTGCCAGACGTCCTGAGCGTTCCCACAATTCAGCCGGCTGCAACGCAGGCATCAGAATTTCTTGGGCGCCCGCGCGGTTCATCTCCTCGCGGACAATCTGGGAGACCTTGTGCAACGCCCTCACGCCGAATGGCATAAAAGTGTAGAGACCCCCTGAAAGCTTACGGATCAGTCCTGCGCGGACCATGAGTTTATGACTTGCAATTTCTGCTTCTTGGGGATCATCACGTAACGTGTTGATTAAAGTACGAGACCAACGCATGAAAAGTATTTCCTTCCTAACCTATT
>JBAXOG010000221.1:0-5866 GCA_037133395.1 bacterium
CAATGGGGGAAAGGGGGCGGTATGCTTTTTTTCAGCCCCCATGGGATGCTAGTGATATTATTTTGATATTTTCCCAACATCCAAAACGGTCAAAATTGTCGTCATTTTAAAGTCCTCTTATACGTTTGACACACAACCGCATCAGCGAACCCCCTCTTCCTATGCGATTCCATAGCTGAACCCAACAATAGCGAATGTGAAAAAATATATTTCCTTTCACGCGATAAACGTCATGGTGCCCATAATCTAAAAACTCGACGGAATCTGTCGTCATCGTGATATCTGAATAACCAATCTGCCGCTGAAGAACAATCGAAGGTGAACAAACATAAACGCGTCCAAACCTATTCAGATTCCGCGAATACCAGCGGTCGATAGCCTTGTGGCGGGCCACCCAACGCCAGACTGATTGTTGATTCGGAAGTTCCGCAAGCAAAGCGGCAAACACACGTCCATTCAAAAGATACGCAACCGTATTCGAGGCTCCAGAAACCTCTAACAATCGGATTTCATCTGTGCGTGCGGCAACCCGTACAGGTTGCTGCGGCGCGCATGAACAGAGATAGATCGCCGCCCAATCATCTGCAAGATGTTCGATCCAACCTTTGACCGTCTTCTCCCATAATTGAGCCGCTTCGCTTGTCAACAGCGCATCATCCTCGACAATCAGCACCGACCCTGCCCCAGCCTGATGTGCATCCTGTATCACCGCGCGATGTGACAGGATGCATCCAGCCTTCCCTGCCCAAGAACGCTTCCGGTGCTCCGTAATGCGATCTTTGAACCAAGGTCTCTTCCCATATCCAGAAATCGAAAGCCCGGAAACAGCAATAACCCAGCTCGGCAGACAACCAAACGTCCGTTGCCACAAAGGTTCCTGAATCTTAAATGAATTTCTTCTATCAATCCGCACGTCCAAATTAATAACGAAAGTTTTTTCTGGAAGCATACTCTTATTTTCAATATCCATACACTATTACTTAAAATTTTGCCCATTAGCCTCATCAATTATACGTAAATCACTCTTTTGAATGAAAGAGTTTAAAGTATACGAAGTAACGTTATTGCTTTCAAGTTAAATCCCGATGCTTTTCTTCTTCCTTTTCGCAATTTGCGATAACTAAAGTATGCCCTGTAACTTCCATGGAATTGCGTTATTGCCTTATTGGATTCGTATGTTTAAAGCTTACCGAAAATTGCTGGGGTTACGGCTTGGATGCTGTAGGGTGTTATGGTAATTTAAGAAGCACGGCGATGAGTCGGAGGAGAATACATATGAAAAAATGCCCTTACTGTGCTGAAGACATACAAGACGCCGCCATTAAGTGTAAGCACTGTGGCGAGTTCCTGAATGGCGCGATGCGCATACCGCCCGTACATCAACCGGTCGAGAGTGGCGTCCCCTGGTATTGCAAAACCTCCTCCATCGTGGTTACGTTGCTCTGTGTGCCCCCTTTTGCATTGCCGCTGATCTGGCTCCATCCAACCATGAAGCCCATCCCGAAAGCCATCTGGACCCTTGTCACGCTGGCGCTTACCCTATTTGTAGTGCTAAGCATAATCCAACTCATGCATATCTTCGCGGAATTAAACGCGCTCATGAAATCGTTATAAAAATGGGACGCGGGAGACTGATGGGACACATGCGACGTATATCCACATGCGCCACTTTCATCCCTCTCATTTTATCTCCACAGTGAACCTACGGGGCATGCGGCGATACAGCGCTCTAAAGAGCTTCCCATGGCAGTATCCATGTCAGCCCTGAAGGGGGCTTTGACTGTGACATCGAAGCCACGGTTACCAAAGGCTAAGCCTGGCTGTACATGCTCGGCGGCAGTGATGCCAATGCAGCATCCGCAATCGATACATTTGCCTGGCTCGTGTACCAGCCCGCTGGCGTAGCGTTTCCGCACCACATGCTTACGTGAACCCGTCCGATATTGGTCGCGGTGGGCTTCGTACTCTTGCGCATAAGCACGCAAGGAACACGTGAGTTTCTTTCCACAGTCGCACTGCATACAACGCGCCGCGGCGGAGACGAGAGAGGATTGGAGGGTCGGGTTACACCCCAACCTCGGCACGGGTGTAACCGTGCCCTCCAAACCCTTTAAACGATGTGTCAGATCGGTGGAGACGAGTTGTTGAAGTTCCTCGGGAGCAAGCTTGCCTAAATGGGAATCGAAACGCGGGGACCAGGTTACGCCGACGTTGCTGTGCGTCAGGAAGTGGTGGACCGACTGAGCGGTCAGCCTCCCCTGCCCCACAGCTCTGACAGCCATTTTGCAGATCGCTATCGCACCGCCACAGGCAAAGATGTTGCTACTGCTTGACACAAAGGTGTGGGTGTCCACCGCGATGCCTTTGGGTGATGCCTTGATTGTAAAGGGCCAGGGCTGATCAGAAGTAGGCGCACCGGTGGCGAAGATGATTGCATCAAAGCGCTGAATCAATTCGTCAAGAGCACACTGGTCGCTAACTCGACTCCCCATACGAAATTCCACACCCAGCAAGCGAATCACATCAATTTCTTGATCCAAAATGTTCAGAGGCAAAACCGCGCGATCGATACCGTAACGCAGCATACCGCCGGGCTCTTCGCGTTCGTCAACAATCGTACAGGCATGACCGAGCAGGGACAAATAGTAAGCACTGGAGAGTCCGGCTGGACCGGCCCCGATAATCATGACGCGCTTTCCTGAAGACGGGGCTGGATGAGGTCCAGTTACGGTATCGGACATCATCGCGGTTTCTGCAACTCCCTTGTGCAACTCGCGGATCGACACTGTTCCATCGACATGCGTGCGAACGCAGCCCTTCTGACAGGGTGCCGGACAGATGTGTCCCAAGATGCCGGGCAAGGCGAGGCGCTCACGGACCGTGCGCACTGCAGCATCTAGATCGCCTTCAACGATGTGCCTGGCCATGACCGGGATGTCGAGATCCGCAGGACAGATGCGACGACACGGGCCTTCACAGTCGCCAGCATGTTCGCTCAGCAGCAATTCAAGCGCTCGCCGGCGGTAGTGGCGTACCTCCTCAGAACTGCTCTCCAGAATCATGCCATCCTCAGCCACGGTTGCGCAAGAGGGCGCCATGTTGCTCTTGCCCTGGATCTTGACCACGCAAACATAGCAGGAGGTGGGCGGTTCAATTCCCTCCAAGTGGCAGAGCGTCGGGATTGCGATACCCGCTTTGGACGCAACCTGAAGGATGGTCTCGCCTCGTTCAAAGGGGACAGTCCTGTTATCGATGGTTAGTGTTGGCACAGGCTCTTCCTTTCTGTCCCGGTGACAATTCTGATGGCACCCGTGGGACAGCCAGCGCGGCACATATCGCAGCGCACACAGGCTGCATCGTTGATCACGTGACGCTCATGCGGTGTAAAGGCAATTGCCTCCGTCGGACAGGTCTGAGCACAGAGGGTACAACCGATGCACGCAGGAGTAATGGTGTAGGCAATGAGGTCTGGACATTTTCCAGCAGGACAGCTCCCCTGCAAATGGGCCTCATACTCGCTCCTGAAATAACGGATCGTAGACAAGACAGGGTTCGGCGCGGTCCTGCCCAATCCGCAGAGGCTGGCATTGCCCACGCTATGCGCAAGTTCTTCAAGGCGTTCGATGTCGCCTTGAATGCCCTTTCCGGAGCAGATGCGATCGAGGATATCTAACATACGCCGCGTGCCGACCCGACAGAAGGTACAGCGGCCACAGGACTGGCTTTGCGTAAAGGTCAAAAAATAGCGCGCGATATCCACCATGCAATCTCGTTCATCCAGCACCACCAGACCGCCAGACCCCATCATGGCGCCAGCGCCCAGCAGCTCCCCATAATCTACCGGCAGATCAGCGTGAGCCGCTGGTATGCAACCTCCGGAGGGTCCGCCGATCTGGACAGCCTTGAACGCTAGGTCGCCAGCAATACCGCCGCCAACCTCTTCAACAATCTCGCGCAGGGTCATGCCCATGGGAACCTCAATCAGTCCGCCATGTCGGATTTTTCCAGTCAACGAAAAGACCTTGGTTCCCGCGCTCTTGGCCGTACCGATCGCTTGAAAGCGTTCTGCTCCGTTACGGATAATCCAGGGCACCGAGGCAAAGGTCTCGCAGTTGTTAATCAGCGTAGGCATGCCCCAAAGTCCTTTCTGCGCAGGATAAGGAGGACGCAGACGCGGCATGCCCCGAGCTCCCTCGAGCGAGCGGATCAGGGCAGTCTCCTCGCCACAGACAAAGGCACCAGCACCTTCTTTGATGTCAAAGTCGACAGAGAACGACGAACCCAGAATGTTCTGTCCCAACAGTCCCTTCGCGCGGCATTTCGCAAGCGCTTCACGAACGCGGACAAGAGCGAGCGGATATTCCGCGCGGATGTAGAAAATCCCTTCGCTCGCCCCCACTGCGAACGCGGCGATGAGCATCCCCTCGATGATGCGATACGGGAAGGACTCGAGCAACATGCGATCCATGAAGGCACCGGGGTCACCCTCGTCACCGTTACAGATGATGTAAACTTTTGTGCCGTTGTTTTCTCGAACCCGCTGCCATTTCAGTCCTGTGGGGAAGCCAGCTCCGCCCCGACCACGCAGGCCCGCATCGGTGACACGCGCAATGACCTCCTGAGGCGACAAGGAACCCAGGCACGCTTTGAGCGCGACAAATCCGTCATGCTTAAGATACTCATCCAAATTAACAGGGTCGAGCTGGCCGTAATGCTCGGTAGCAATGCGGATCTGTTTGCCCAGAAAATCAGCCACGGGTTTATCCCGCAAATCAAGATCATTTTGAGGCTTTAGCAATGCCTCTACCTGCGGTGCAAAGAGTTCTTCGGTGCGATTCTGAAACCACGCTTTCAAACGACCCTCAAGCGACGGCGAACGGAACTGCCGCCTGATGATTCCTGCAACGTCTTGTGGCGTTACTTTTGCATAAAAGGATGACACGCCCCCTTCGCGATGAACAATCTCCATCAGCGGCGTATGATGGCACATGCCTGCGCATCCGACCTGTTTGACCTGGGCCTGGATGCCGAGACTCTTGACTGTCTCCAGCGCGGTCTGGTAGACACCTGCACTACCACCGGCCACGCAACACGAGCCAAGGCCAATGCGAATTTCTCCAGCATCCTGAGTACCGATCTGCGTGGAGTCCAGGTGAGTGGCTTTGTCGTTATGCTGCGCGAGAAAACTCTTTAGGATATCGGGAACCTTGGACGGTACGACATGTCCATAAATAACCGAATCAATCTGGACCACCGGTGCCAGCGTACAGCAACCCAAGCACGCCACCTTCTCCAGTGTAAAAATGCCTTTGGGGTCGGTATCCTCTCCCACATTACATTCAAGATGTCGGACCAAGGCATCATAAACCGCACCCGCGCCTTTGACGTGGCAAGCGGTTCCGACGCACACCTTGACGGTGTGCAATCCTGCAGGCCGATGGCGGAACTGGGAGTAAAAGGTCGACACACCCGTCAGGTCGGCTTGAGAGATTTCTGTTATTCGGCATACGTGCCGAAGCAAGTCTTCGGGCAAGTAGTGGAAGCGTTCCTGAATCCCTTGCAAAAGCGGTATTACTTTGTCAGGTGTGAAACCGACACGCCTGACAAGTGCCTCGACCCACTCGATTGAAGCAGGATCTGATGCGATATTCGGAGTGCCGCTCATTTCACAGGCTCCCCATGCAAAATCTATTCATGTTGCAAATGATTATCGTCCCCCAAATAAATAGATAAAAAAACACTCAATACAGCGTTAAAGTATGCCAGAATCAGGTGTCTGATGTCAAGAGCTCCACTTTTATATATTCACTAACCGTCAATTGACAAACTAAGTTAGACCCTCCGTATTCGGAAAGGTCTAACTTAC
>JBAXOG010000222.1:0-5849 GCA_037133395.1 bacterium
AGTGTCACCCTATTTTAAGTTTTTGAAGCGCTCATTATCTGGTAGTTAGCACAACGATTATTGCGCGGCGCGGCTCGCCCAGGCGCTGGGCAAGGGTGCCGACGCGGCTGCGTTCGACAAGCGGGCGCAGTATTACGTGAACCTGTTTGATGCCGAGACCGGCTTCATGCGGCCGCGCACCTCCAAGGGCCAATGGCGCACGCCGTTCGATCCCGTGAAGCTCAACCACGGCGCGCCCGAGGGCTGGGACTACACCGAGGGCAACGCCTGGCAGTACACCTGGCATGTGCAGCACGACCCCGACGGTTTGAGCCGGCTGCTCGGCGGCAACGACAAGACCGCCGAAAAACTCGAGAAGCTCTTCCGGCAGGCGACAAAGGTCGAAGGCGCGGGACTCACGCTGGACGTCTCAGGCCTGATCGGACAGTACGCCCACGGCAACGAGCCCAGCCACCACACCGCCTATTTCTTCACCCTGTTGGACAAGCCGTGGAAAACGCAGGAACTCGTGCGGGAGATCGTCGACACCCAGTACAAGAACAAACCCGACGGGCTGTGCGGCAACGACGACTGCGGCCAGATGTCGGCCTGGTACATCTTCTCCGCGCTGGGGTTCTACCCCTTCAACCCCTGCAACGACGGCTACGTGTTCGGCGCGCCGCAGATCGGCAAGGTAACGTTGAGGCTTCCCAACCGCAAGACCTTCACGGTCGAGGCGCAGGGGCTCTCGACGGAAAACAAATACGTCCGGCGTATCACCCTCAACGGTAAACCCTATGAAGGCAAACGTCTGGCCCATGCTGACATCATGAAGGGCGGACTTCTTTTGTTTGAAATGGGACCTTTAACGGAAGGCGCGAAGAAATTCTGAGGTGTTCGTGCCGGAGGGGACTCAGGGGGACGGGGTAGCACATTGAACGAATGAGACGGTTACTATGTTACAGGGGAACAGACAAGCCATCATTCCAAGAAAAATGCGGCACCGCGTTCTAGATAACCGCGCCCAATCGCAGAGCTCAACCAGGACGAGCAGACGCTCGTCCCTCCCAATAGCGCCTTCTTCCACCATTCCAGTATTCCACGAGTTACCCCTCAGTTTGTTCTCGCCCTCAGTTGCACTAAAAAGCAAGTAATTTGCACGAAAAGGCATGGAAGGCATTTGCAAAATACGGTATAGTCTTTGCAAATGTAGATGGGGGACTTTAGAGGACACGCTAAGATGAAAAAACAATTTTTTCTTTTTGCTCTGCTGGTGGTTATGTTGATGCATCCGCAGGAGAGTCAGGCAAGCCACGCTTATGTATTGGACACTGCAGGGCTCGGGGACGTGGGGGAGCTTTATTTGCTCGGCGCGCTTCAAGGAATCGTGAACCGGGATGCCCCGCGACTTTTCCTGACCAAAGGTTCGGCCAACACGGTTTATGCTGACTACTTGGAGAGGGAGAAGGGATTTACATTCACTCGGCTCAAGTCCTTGCCGGATGCAGTTGCGACGTTTGCCGCGATGAGGCGGGCGGACGGGGTGACGCCGCTGATCAAGGGGTTGATCAAATACCCGGCGACCTATTGGGACACGCCGAATCGCAGAATGGTGAACAGGTATTACAATTACTGGATCGCCGCTAATTTTGCCGCACAAGAAGATTTGTTGCCGGTCAATGACGGGATGCTGAACTATAAGTCAGCCATGTTGAGTGGTTTGGAGTTCTGGTATAAGGACACCGGCATGGGCGGGTGGGGTGAGATGTTTGTGAAGATGAAGCATTCGGGTACGAACGGCTTGAGCGTGACCTCGTGGAGGGGGGCTTCTGATTATGCGAGCAAGGTGGTCTATCTGGATTTGGATGTGACACCGAAGATTGAGATTGTTGTCAGTGACCTGACCCCTGGCGGGGCGTGGTCACTGGTCATCTCGATGGGTTCGACAGTCAAGACGTTTGAGAACCGCGGGGGTGTGCTAGTTCCGGGCCTGACGAATGAGGGCAAGGCCGGGACGTTCGTGGCTGATCTGGCTAAAACAGGGCTTTTTAATCCGCGTGCTGGACGGGCTGAGCTGCATATTACACCCTCGGCGACGAATGTGACGGTGACCGTAAAGTCGATCCGCTTGCTGGCTGCGAACGGCCAAGAGCCCTCGACGCCTCCCTATTCTCCACGAAAGGATGTTTTTGCGGGCCTGCCCATCAAGCGTGATCTGGTGGCCGCGCCGCCTTATGAGCAGAATGAAGAGAGTGCCTGCGAATGGTCGCTTGCAAATCAGCGTACGAACTGCGTACCGGATGCCTTTGCATCGTATGCTAATGGGGCATGGATCTTAATGGGGCTCGACTACACCATCGCCAAAAAAATCTACCATTTCTACCAGGATAAAACCTCCTTCGTGAACGGCGGATATCCTAATCTGGACAAGATTCTGGCTGATTTCAAAACACCGGGGCTGGTCTTCGGCTGGTTGGGAAACGAGGACTATGCATGCATGAAAATGGGTCGGTACGGCGCTCGGTATGCCGGTGGCGTGCCGGAGAATTTTTCATTCTGGCAATGGGTTCCCCTCAAGAAACAAGGCAGCCCTGTTCCGCTGCCGCACGTCCGGGAAGTTGCCCGCTTGGAGAACAAGGTGTATGTGAACTTTAGCTGGGCCTCAGCGGATTACATCCAAATCAGTTATAACTTGATGGATCATTTTTGGTTGGATCCTAACCGCGGCAAGGTGCCTGTCACGTGGGGCTTCAATCCGTTGCTTGCCAACTACGCTCCCGCGTTCGTTGAATATTACGCCCACACGGCTACGCCGAAAGATTCTTTCTGGGGCTTTACTGCGGGCTATACCCACCTGTCAGGTTTTCCGCCGGCCCATTTGACGAGATATGCAGAAGAGACTTCCCGCGGAATTCATGTGCTTGGACTCTCTCCTGCGGTGGATGTCTGGGATTGTAACTCGTTGTGCAACGAGTCGTATGAGGCCCTCAGTCTTCACTCGCCGACGTCTGAAGGTGTCAAGCTAATGAGTGTACTTCCGAATGGGTCGAATGCTTCGGAGACGTATTGGCTGGATAACGGATGTCCTGTCGTGCGCTTGGATCGAGGACTCTTTTCCGTCTGGCAGAGTGACGGGATATCAACGCCAAAATCTATTGTGGCTGCCATCAAGGCCGCTGCTGCAAAAAACTCTGCAAAGGGGCCGCAGTTCTTGACGTGCAACTGCCGTTTCGCGCCGACCTTCCTGAAAGCGGTCAAGGAGCTGTTGCCCGAGAATGTTGTGGTGGTCGGAATGCCAGACTTCATCGCCCTTGCGCAAGAAGCCGGTGCCGTGACCGCGCTTCCGTTTTCCACTGCAGTAGGTTCCGGCGACAGCCTCAAGGTCAGCTTCGAGTTGCACAATGCCTCAGGAGCAACGGGACGTAAGGGTAAGGTGAGCTGGACGCTGCCTCCGGGTTGGAAATCATCGCCAGAAGCGTGGGTTCATGAAGCGGTTCCGGAAGGTGGATGCCTCAAGAAGATTGTCACCTTGACGCCGCCTGCGGGAATGACCGCAGGAACCGTTGTTATCGGCTACAAGGATTCTCGTTTTGACTGGGAAAAAGAGTTCGTTCTGACGACCTATCCGCAGGGGATGACTGTTTCCGATTGCGAGTCCACAGAGGGTTGGACCGCCACGAATGGGGCGGCTGTCTGCCTCGACCGCGGGATGCTGAAGATCACACCGAAGACGGTTATAGGCCGTCACGATTATACGAGCGGCACGCGGATTGAAAACAATGGCCGAGCGACCTACTCGTTAAAGCAGATCGACTTCAGCCGCAAACCCATTCTGAAAATAAATATTCCGGATCAGGACAGTAGTGGAACGCGAATCGGCGTCACTGATGAGACAGGCCAATACAAAGAGTGTAGATCAGTAGGGGGGGGGCATTGACCTGAGCGCTGTCACTAAATGGACCGGCACGAAAGATCTCACGCTAAGCATTGATCCCGCGACTAGCCACGGCAAATTTGTGAGAATCCGAAGCGTCAAAGTTTGCTATCCATAAGCAGAAAAAGAATATTCAATATCCAACACGGAATGTCCAATATCCAAGGATTTCCGATGATGATTGGATATTCATGTGACCTCTATACCTTCTCAAGTGCCTTTACAAAATTCACTTGGGTCAACATGGCGCTTTCTTCTTTCTTCTCAAGAAAAGGGTCAACATCTTCAGCGACTTTTTTGAAGTCGGTATTTTTCATTCGGTCAATGAGCAACGTTTTCCAATTGTTTGAATTCAGCGTAGGGCCCTTCCAGTCTGTTTGAACAAGCGCGTTATTGAGCTGAACAAAATTGGGTTCGAGGTGCTCTTGTCCCGTGAGATACCACATCAGATCGTAGTAGTCCCTTCCCTTTGTATAGGTGCGGCAGAGAAGTGCATGCACTTTCCCTGCCAGGAGGGAAGGTTTTGTATAGTGATTCAGGTTCAGCAGGCTGTGACGGCGGACGACTGTGTTTTCACAGCTCCACCCCTTGGGCGGGTGGGTGTCCACTTCGATTTTTATTGAAAGCACCTCGGATTCATGGCCGGATAGGTTTAACTCATGGAGGAGGCCGGGGAATTTGAGAAAAGCGGATTGCACTGTCTTCTCCGGTTTTGCCTTGATCACAACGGGGTAAAGCTCGCGCTCAAACCCTAACTTTACCGCTTGCAAGACTGTCACGAAATCCACGTCGGTCGTCTCTTTTGTGGCTGAAAAATCAAGATCTTCGGAAAAGCGCGGGAGATTGTATAGGAATCGAAGCGCAGTGCCGCCGACAAAGGCCCAACCCGAAAAAGCCCCCTTGTATTGTAGAAACTCAAGTGTCCTTGCTTGCAGGTACTCGCGCAAGATGCAGCGGGCCTGCTGATTGTGTTCACTCTGCTGAATAATAGTCTTAAGGTGCTCTTTCATAATGTAACCCCTTCGTCATGATTATTTAAAAAAGTGAGTACGAGCGCTACTGCCCGGTCGATTTTTTTGCTCTTCATTTTTTCTGCGAAAGCACAGAGAATCTCCGGCCTGAGTTGATCACAGTTCTGGAGTCGCAAGGAATCGATAAATGAGGAGCTTGCCGCGCCAGGTGTCATGTACAGAAGGTCAAGCAGCGCTTTCTCTGGGGTGGCAAGAAAACAGGTCTGACGATCCATCAGATGCTGTTTGTAGCCAAAGAAAAGAGTGTCCTTTATATGACGAAATACAAATCTTCCGTAAGGCGATTGGACCTGCCAGGGTCGCCCCGTTGTCATTGCAAGAGTAGCAGGAACATATTCAGGGATGATTCCGTAAAAACCAAGGGCGGAGTGTAGTGAAATGTAAGAAGATGGACGGAGAAGCGAGCTGATCGCGAAGGGTGAGGGGCTGATCTTGATATAGGGCGGGGCTAGGGTGTACACGCTCTTTGCAATCTTAACGACCTTGCCGGCCTTTTCCCATCGATCGAGTTGAAGGCGTACTTGTGACAAAGATGTTCCAGCGCTCAAATAGGAGGTTTGAAAGCACGGGAGATCACTTGTCAATCTGACTAATTCTTCAAAGTTCATGCCGTCAATATATCAATAATGATAAATTAGCGCAACAGAAATATGTAAATCTAAAAAAATTATCACTTCTGTGGTATTCCGTGTGTTCCATGGGCATAACAAGGCGAATCTATGTCTTGTCCAGAACGCTTAACTCTTAACGCTGAAGTTTTGGTGTCCCGATGCCTGTCAACTTAAAGACGGAAATCTTATTCACCATCATCTGCGGAACGTAGAGGATACCCGCTTCATGATCTATACCGATGTCTGCAGGAGTCTGAAGCTTAATCAGGGTGGTGACGGTTTTACGGTCGGAGC
>JBAXOG010000223.1:0-5768 GCA_037133395.1 bacterium
CCTGACCGAGTCCGTATCCGGATTTGCTACGGAGTGCAAACGTCGAATCCTCCCCATTCGCAAAAGGACGTATCCGCCGTTGCGAATATCGAACGCCTCCCCCTTTAGCCGATACAATATTCTGGTGGGGTCGCCCGGAGGGGGATTCTAAAGGGGGAGGCGCGGCGGGGAGGGACGCGAGGTCAGGCACGGAAGACGGGCCGTAGCCGTGCGACTGACGGGGTGAAGCGCAGCGAGGGGCGGAGCCCCTTACCGAAGGCCGAGTGAAGCGAGGGCGCGGACTAGCGTAGCGTAGGGCGATGATACCGTCCGCTATCTGCGGACTTCGCCCGGAGCGGAGCGGGTTTGGACTAGGCGGCTGGGCTTTCCCGTCCGCTATCTGCGGACTGCCCAGCCGCCGGGTTCTGGTTATGGCGTCATAAAAGTGACTTTTTGCGCGGGCAAACAACTGGCGTTAAACGCCAGTTGATCGGAAAGCGGTAGCTTGGTTTGCAAGGGTTTACACGGAAACAACTGGGAACAGTTCCCAGTTGGCGGTGGTTTCGAGGGTGACATAAAGGTGACACGGTGAGGCGGAGCGGAGGTCGCTATCCCGTCCGCTATCTGCGGACTGCGACCGTAGCTCGCCGGTGGTTATCAGGTGGTGTTAAACACCAGCTGAGCTACAGAGGTTGGTTTGATTTGCAAGGGGGTACGTGGAAACAGGGTCGTTTAAAACGACCCTGACGGTGGTTTCAGCGCGATCTTGGCCGAAAGCAAACAGTTAGCGTTAAACGCTAACAGGGCGGAGGAGGGGAGCTTGAGTTGCAAGGGGTTGCGCGGAAACAACTGTCTACCGTAGACAGTTGACGGTGGTTTTTACGCGGTCTTGGCGAGGGCAATCAACTGCGAACGGTTCGCAGTTGGCAGCGTAGGTTTACTAGCAAGCAAAGGGGTTGCGAGAAATCAACTTGGGAAATTCCCAAGGTGACGGTGGTTTCTGAATCTTGGTGAAAGGACATAAGCGAACATTTTTCGGATGTCTGACAAGTTGGCGAGCAACTGGGGAAATTCCCCAGGTGAACCAAGATTTGTCGCAATCAAGGGTTACGAGGATTCAACTGCGGTTTAACCGATGTTGACCATGGTTAATCAGGTGGGAATGGTTCACACCTGAAAGCGGAAGTTGTCTGGTATCAACTGGCCAAATTGGCCAGTTGACGACGGTCTTTTTGGGGTTCAGGTGGCTACCTTAGCCACCTGAAAATGCTTGTTTTTGCATATTTCAGGCAATAGTTAAGAAGACATGGAAGATTTTTAACTGAAAAAATCTTGAAAAACCCCAGCATCCGCCTAATCCGCCTAATGGCTTCAGGAAATCATAAAACAGTCAATATATTTATCGTCATAACTGCGTTTTCGCTGTTTTTATTGGGGTTTTTGCGAGTATGGATCACCCGTTTAAGGGGTTTCCGCCTATGAATCCGCCTATAGTCCGCCTATGAATCCGCCTAATAAACCCCAGCATCCGCCTAATCCGCCTAATGGTTCGGGACTTTTATATATATTTTTTTCGAAATCAGAAAAAAGGAATTATATTTTCACTATGGAACTCATAGGCGGATTAGGCGGATCAGGCGGATTTTCGGTCCGTTGTTACAAATGCTTTTTACGCAAAAGCCGCTAATGTTTCGCAAATGTAGGGGCCCGGCGGACCCGCACGGGTTCCGTTGGCCCGCCTCACCCGTGAATACACGGACGGCGGAGCGAACATTTGCGAGGGGGCAATCGGATACGGCAACTCAATGAGCTACAAGGTGAATTTTCTCTCTAGACACGCCTAGGTTGATGCGTTAGCAAAGCCATTAAATGGTTGTCACGAAAAGGGGATTGCCATGCTGCACTATGCTGATAATACAGCAGTGCGTGTGGCACATAATGGGTCCCCGCCAAGCGTCAAAAGACCGTCAGAGATTTGAAGTCGACGTTTACAAAAGTGCTATATGTATAGGGCTATCATTCAAAGAATTCTCAAACAGCACGAATTTAGGGCAGGTCAAGCAGGCAACACGGAGGGCATTTTCAGACGCGCAGCGGAAGGCAGGTTGACATTGATGCCATAAGTATAGGTGTGAACATGTCGGAATAATCACCAAAAAGTTCAAAAATGGCTTAACTCATTAATCCGTATAGGCTTACGGCGATTTTAGACCGAATTAACACTGACGATGATGCTATTAGTATAGGCGTGTATTGAAAAGAAACCTCAAACAGTGCTCTTTCAGGACAGGAAGATCAGGCGTGTGAGAGGGAGTTTCGGCAACGGATTTGGCTATTGACATTAACAGCGATGCTATTAGTAGAGGGACATCATGAGAGATCATCTTAAACAGTTCGCATTTAAGCCAGGGCAATCCGGTAATCCGGAGGGCAGGCCTCCGACAGGCCGGCAGAAGGCACTGGCATGTCTGGAGAAGTGGCTGACGGACAACGGCGACGCATACATGGAGGCGCTGGGAAAGGCGGCGATGGAAAGGCCGATCCAGTTCGCCCGCGATGTCCTGGTACCTCTCATGCCCAAAGAGATGCTCATCACAAGCAAGAACGTGGATGGCAAGCCGCCAGTGTGGCAATTCATCACGGATGTCGCTACGGGGCAGGCTGGGGGCGGGCAGCTGGCGATCGAGGCTGAATCCCATGATAGAACCGAGGGCAGTTTCCTGCCGGACAATTTTAATGACGAGGGGAGATAAGACCATGAGTAAAGAGCAACTGATCGGACGCATACTGTCGGCTACGCCGGACGAGATTGAAAAGATCACCGCGATTTTTGAAGGCCGGGTTGAGCCGGTGCAGCCTGTTGCACCGCTGGACAGGAGGCTTTACACGATCACGGGCGCGGGCGAGGTGCTGGGCGTATCGCCCATGACAATCCGCCGGATGATCGCGGACCGCCGCCTCAAGGCCATCGAGACGCGCGCCGGGCGGCGCAGGATAGCGAGCGCGGAACTGACACGCTACCTGACGGAAGGGGGCAAATAAGATGACACCCAAAACAATCTATGTGTGCGCGAACCGTGAGAGGCCCGAGGCAAAGCGGCGGAAGCTTGCACGGTGTCCGGTCTGCAACCGGGTCCTGTCCTTCCAGGAGGAGCAGGCTTCGATATGCGGCGGTTGCAGGCGCCTGCTGGCCCTGCAGAAGAGCACGAAGGGGGTGGGCGTATGACAACATCCCAGGTCGCAGGACATTTGAACGGCAGACCCACCGGGAATGGCTGGCAGGCGCGGTGCCCCGCGCATGAAGACCATAACGCCTCCCTGTCCATTTCTGAAGGGCTCGGGGGGCGAACCCTGCTGAAGTGCCACGCCAACTGCACGTTCGATCAGATCGTCTCCGCTGCGGGGCTTTCAAAGTCCGACTTGATGCCGCCGATACCTGAGAAGGCGAAGAAGCGTATTGTGAAAACATACGACTATGTCTCCGAAACAGGGAAACTGGTTTTTCAAGTCTGCCGTTATGAGCCGAAGGATTTCAGGCAGCGGCGCCAGGACCCCGTCAAGGCCGGCGCTTGGACGTGGAATATCAAGGGCGTGAAGCGTGTCCTCTACCGGCTGCCCGCCTTGCTGAAAGCGAAGGAGGAGGGGGAGGCGATATTCGTCGTCGAAGGCGAAAAGGATGCCGAGGCGCTTGAGTCGATCGGGCTGACGGCGACCTGCAATTCAGGAGGGGCGGGCAAGTGGGATCCGCACTATACCGAGACGCTGGCGGGCGCGGACATCGTCATCCTGCCTGACAAGGATCCGGCGGGACGTAAGCATGCCGCGATGGTCCAGAAGAAGCTCGCGGGCAGGGCTGCGTCCGTTAAGGTCGTCGAACTGCCTGACTGCAACGGGAAGCATGTCAAGGATGCCGCCGACTGGATCGGACACGGAGGTACAGCCAGTGAGCTGGCCGGGCTCGTGGAGCGAGCAGGGGAGTGGACGCCTCCTGAAGAAGAGCCGTGCCCGATGCCAGACGAAGCGCCTGCATCCGGCAAGCCCGTAGTCCGCCTTCCCCAGGGTTTACAATCCATATCGATGACAGGGCGTCAACTCGGGGAGCTGCTCGCCGCGACAAAAGAATATTTTATGCACGGCGGAAGCCTGGCGCGCATCGTGAAAGGATTGGACAGGGATGTTCATCTTGAACCTGTGAAGCCCGCGGCACTCGCGTCGGACTTTGAACGCGTGGCAGCTCTGGTGAAGCTGAAAGGAAAGGACGAAGACGACATTTCGAAATATGAAGCAACGATCTGTCCTGAACAGACCGCCAAGCTGATTTCAGAATCCGCAGCCTTCAAAGAACAAATCCCTCCTGTCTGCGTCCTGTCCCGGTGCCCTGTCCTGATCGAGCGGGACGGGGAGCTGGTGACGGTGACAGGATATGACCGCGGCAGCGGAATCCTTGTAACCGGCGGCGGCGCTGTCGCGACGATGTCCGTCACCGAGGGCAGAGGCCTTCTGACGGGCTTGCTGGAGGGCTACCGGTTCTCCACCCGGGCAGACCTTGCACGCGCCCTCGCCGCGATGATCACTCCTGCGCTGATATTGGGCGGGCTCCTGAAAGGACGCGCCCCTGTCGATCTCGGGGAGGCGGATAATTCACAGACGGGCAAGGGGTTCCGGAACAAGCTCACGGCGGCAATCTACCGCCATCACGTGAAACCGGTCACGCAGCAGAAAGGTGGGGTCGGAAGCATGGAGGAATCCTTCAACACGCTGCTGATCCGCGGCGCGGCGTTCATATCGCTGGATAACATCCGGGGCAGGATCGACAGTCCGGGCATCGAATCGTTCCTGACGGAGGACACATACCAGGCCCGCATCCCATTCAGCGGATCCGTCGAGATTGACCCCCGCCGCACGGTCGTCATGATGACCAGCAACAAGGCGGATGTGACAACCGACTTCGCGAACCGGTGCTCCTGCGTCCGCATGCTGAGACAGCCTGACGGGTACGAGTTCAGGTCCTTCCCGGAAGGGGACGTCCTTGATCATGTCCTTGCGAACCAGGGCCGATACCTCGGGGCTGTCTTCGCCGTCATCAGGGCATGGCACGAGGCAGGGAAGCCGCGCACCAAAGAGACGCGCCACTCGTTCCGGGCATGGGCGCAGACGCTGGACTGGATCACGCAGAACCTGCTGGAGGCTGGGCCACTGCTGGACGGGCACAGCGAGACGCAAGCCCGCATGACCAATCCGGTCCAGAACTGGCTCCGTGATGTGGCCCTTGAAGTCAGCCGTGCGAAGCAATCCGGCGTATGGCTCCGCGCGAATGAACTGGTGGACCTGCTCTCCGAGACGGGGATTGAGATGCCCGGCCTGTCCGAAGGCGGCGACCTGGGCGACTCCGCGACCCGCATGGCTGTCCTGCAGGCGACGGGCCGGAAGATGGGGCTCTGCTTCAAAGCGGGGGATGTCGTGGGCATCGACGGCATGACGATCGAGCGGCGTGAGACCCTTGGAGGCGAGCATTACAAGTCGGTGAAAGAATACCGCTTCACGTTCCCGCCGATGACTCAAACGGATGTTCCGGAGAAAGCGAACTGCCCTGGATGCTGGCACTGGCTGCCTAAAGATGGCAAATATGGATGCAATGAAATGCTTCCGTTGTGCGTGGATGGCCAGTGCAAGATGTACTCATCCGTTGCAAAAAACGAGCTCCGAACAAGGCAAAAAGAGCCAAATGCTTAACGGCTGTGGGCGGCAGCGTGAAAATGTAGTGAATGTGGCAATTTGAAAATGCGGAC
>JBAXOG010000224.1:0-5631 GCA_037133395.1 bacterium
CAACCAACATCAGGAAGGCTATATGATTTTTTCGACAAACCGTGAAGAGCCAAAATAACTGCACAAATAGTGATAGCAACAATACTTAGTTTACGATTCATATAACCCTCCTTATTCATTTCTTCATTATCCTACTTCACCCCATCCAGTGCAAGTGAAATTGTGAAAAACGCATGTCGCGCGCGTGTCGTCTTATTTCTTTCCCTTCTTTTTAGCTTTCACTTCTTTACGGATGGTTATGGGGACATCATTGGTCTGCTTCCCGCCAGGCGTGCTGCGGCCGTTTTCGACAAGTGCTTCAAGTTGCTGTGTCATAGCGGCGACAATCTCCTTCTTCTCTGCTTGGACGTTCTGGGTCTCCTTATCGTCAGAGATCATGTTGTAAAGTTGGATCGGGGGCAGACCGGCTTTAAGTGCTTCCCCGTCCTTGGGGGAACTCCATCCGCCACTGCCTGGACAGATTTCGAGTTTCCATTCGCGATTGCGAAGTGAAAATAATCCGCTGATGCTGTGGTGGATGACGGTTTCACGGATGGGCTTATCTTCGCCTTTCAGCAGGGGCAAAAAGCTGAAGCTGTCTTCGCCTGCGTTGTCGGGTAACTTAGCACCTGTGATTTCAGCGCAGGTCGCCATCAAGTCGGTCAAGCAGGTAATATGCTGGGTCTGGCTTCCTGCTTTAATAATGTCTGGCCAACGTAGGATGAACGGCACGCGATGACCTCCATCCCAGATGTCCGCCTTGTGTCCTCGAAAGTCACCGTTTGGAAAATGTCCCTGTTCCTGAAGTTTGTCAATACCCGCGGCAGGAGAACACCCGTTGTCACTGGTGAAAATAATAAGCGTGTTTTTTGCAATGCCGACTTTCTCTGTGGCTTTCATAACTTCACCGAGTGTCCAGTCGGTCTGCATCACAAAATCACCATAGTCGCCGAGTCCACTTTTGCCCTGCCATTCCTTGGAGGGCACGATAGGGGTGTGGGGCGAATTAAGAGCTAGATAGAGGAAGAAGGGCTTTTCCTGCTTGGCTTGTTTTTCAATAAAGGCAACGGCCTTTTTTGTGAAGGTCGGCAAGACGTCGATGGCCTCGAAATCAGGTGCGGCTGGACCTGAACGAACCCATTTTTTGATGACGGTTGGCTGTTGCGTGAATTGATCATTCTCAATGAACGCAAACGGATGCATGTCTAGGGATGCGCTGATACCGAAGTAGGTGTCAAAGCCGCGGGTGATAGGGCTGTCAGCAATTTTCTGCTTCGCGTCATACGCGTCATTACTCTCCCCTTTGAGGAGATCCTTATTTTCAGCAGACATTTTTTTTCTGAGTGGCATGGTCATACCGAGGTGCCACTTGCCGACCATGCCTGTTACATAGCCATTTTGTCGTAAGAGCCCGGGAACGGTCAGACGTTCCCGCGCAATAAGGGGGTCTGATGTGCCTGATAAAACACCGGACTGCAGGCGTGAACGCCAGGAATAGCGGCCGGTCATGACGCCATAACGCGTGGGTGTGCAGACGGACGATCCGGTGTGAGCATCTGTGAAAATCATGCCCTCCTTTGCAAGTCGGTCGGCATTCGGTGTTTTAATTTTACCGCGTTCAGGATTCAAGCACTGGATATCTCCATAACCTAAATCATCGCATAGGATATAGATGATGTTCGGTTTTTGTGCGGCACAAGCTGCACTGATCATGACAAGTGAAGCCATCATTAATAACGATTTGTTTATGTTCATCTTTCGTTTTTCCTTTGGGTTGCTCACCATGCTTAGCGGTTAGATGTTTGTTTGAGGTAAAGGATTTTGAATGGATTTTCTTGTGCGACTTCCTTCAGGTTTTCATTCTCCATGATGCCCGGCAACACATCCAGCCACCAGGCGTCATACGCCTTCATGAGTTTGGACACAACCTCAGGTTTCTGTTTCGAAATATCGTTCTTCTGTTCGCGGTCATTCATAATATCGTAGAGTTCCTGATTCTCTGGAAGAAATCGATACTGACTTGTGCGAACAGCGGCATTCTTGTATTTCTGGGGGCTATCTTTTGGATTGGGTTGCCAATCCGTAATGTTGCCCATACCGCCTACTTTCTGAATTGCTTTAATTGCTCCGCCCGGAGTCCAGCGTCCGACATGCGTGAAGAGGGTGCGATCTGCCCATTCCGCTTTAGGTTTTTTCATGAGAGGGATCAATGAGCGTCCATCAAAAATACGACCTTCAGGCAAGCCAATACCTGCGAGTTCGCAAAGGGTCGGATAGAAGTCAATGTGCGCAGTCAGGGCGTCACATGTTTCGTTTTCAGGAATGACACCCTTCCATCGTGCGAGCAACCCCACGCGTGTGCCGCCTTCATCTGGAGAGCATTTGCTCCCCTTCATTCCGCCCTTATACATCTTCGCCTGACAAGTCCCGTTATCTCCCAAGAACAAGATCAAGGTATGCTCGGCAATCCCCCAGTCATCGATTTGTTTGAGTAGTTTGGCCATATTCCAGTCGATGTTCGCTACCATGCCACAGAAGCCTGCCTCTCCTTCGGTAAGCCCCATCTTAAGATAAGGTTCGCTCCATGCCTTTTGCGCGTTGTACGGACCGTGTGGCGCATTGGTGGGCAAATAACAGAAGAAAGGCTTTCCTTTTTTGCGTGCGTTGCCCATCCAGGTGATGGCCTGTTTAAAGAAGACATCTGTACAAAATCCGGTTGTCTTCTCAAAGGTTCCGTTATGCAAAATCGTCGGATCGAAATAGGTGTTGCCTGGGGCGTCACCGCATGACCCAGGGTAGCTTTGCCCAATCCCTCCACCGCCATGAATAAAGGTTTCTTCAAACCCGCGCTTGTCAGGACGATAGGCCTCTTCGTCGCCCAGGTGCCACTTACCGAAGATGCCCGTTGAATAACCTGCCTTTTGAAGCATCTGTGGCAGAGTCACAACCTTGAGGCTCATGCGTTCACGTTCGTAAATCGTATGGGTGACGCCAGAATAAAATTCCTGGCGCCCCGACATGATCGAGCAACGTGTCGGTGCGCAGGAAGGAGACACCTGGAATTCTGAAAACCAGAGGGACTGCGCACGCAATTTGTCCAGTGCGGGAGTCTTGATGTAGGGATGCCCCGTCCATCCCATGTCGCCCATGCCTTGGTCATCTGTCATAACCAGAATGATGTTCGGACGTTCTGCTGCGCAAAGCGAGCTTGCGATAAGGATGGCGAGAGGTAGTAGCTTGCTCATGATTTTAGAACTTCACGCCAGGATTCCGGAAACGAAGGCCAGCGTTATCATGATAGGTTCCTGATTCGCTGACAATCGCACCGTCAGGTCCGCCCATCATGAAGTGCCAAACTTTTTTAAAGGGCAATTTATAGGGGCGTCCGTCGGCCACGAACTTCTGGATGTGGCAACTCTTCAGATTATCGCGTATCTCTTTAGGAAGCTTTGCGACGACCTCCGGATACTTGTCGAAGTTAGATGCGCCGTCTTCGCTAAAGGCATAAACAGAACCATAGCGGACAATCCAGCTCTCCATCTTGGCCGGCATGTCCGTTTCATGATGGCTATGCTCCGCAATACATTGACCTGGCAGCAGGAAGATTTCGTGAGCGAAATACGATTCAGCTTTTTCATTAAACCAGAATACACCGCCCATGCCGAATTGGGTGAAGTTTCCGGTTCCGAAATCTATAGCCCACAAGAATTTGGGGTCGCTCGTGTAGATATCATAGATAGGGGCTCCATGTTTTTTCATTAAATCGAAATAGGCCTGCTTCCCTTTGTCAGCATCAAATTTGCCGTTTTTATAAAAGTCACTGTTCTGGAGTTGCGTGGTGCATCCCGAGAAGAGAAGACCTGTGAGGAGGAGTGCTGTTCCTGTACGAATCGCGGTTTGTTTCATAGTGTATTCTTTCTGTTCCTATTTATGGTATCTGAAAAAAGGTTTTTTCTGTGTCTTATCTAAACTGCTTAATTCACCCTTACCATAACAAAAATTGATTGTTTTGACTATAAAACGTTTGCGTTAGAAGTAAAAAAGTATTTCAAATTAGTAAACAATATTTATTGTACAATGTCGTTTTTACAAATAATATATGCTCATTACATTATGGAGTAACGTTATGAAATCATTGTTGACTGTTATATGCGGAATACTTGTTTTATCTTTATATGGAGAGGAAAAAAGTGCCAAGGAGATCCCCGTGGCCTTTCTATACAATGATGAGCAACCTTTTAGACTTCAGGAAATCGGCGCATCTGCTTCGGCGACATTGGATGATACATTAAAAATGAAGGTCACGATGGCGCAGACGAAAGAAACAATCGATGATTCACGATGGACATTCTTCTCTGTTGATAGCCTCGGGAATGAGGTCAGGGCGCAGCGGGATGGGGATGGAACATTAAAAACAGAGGGGCACTATGTTTTTGTGACCTATTCGATCGAAAATTTGCTGAAAACGCCAGCCATGATCCCGCAGTTCTCTTTGATTGATGACAAAGGTCGAAAATTTATGCCGATCGAACATCCGATCGCGAGAAGATATCTGCCTGTGGAATTTGAAACCCAAGAACAAAGAGTGAATGCGGGGCTAAAAAGGAAATATTGTTCAATTTATGAATTACCTAAAGGGGCTCAGCCAATCGCTTTAGAGATCTTGCCATTATGTATTAACGCTTTCCATAGGAATTTTGTTTCTAATGGATTTGCAGGGAAAAAAATCAATGTGTCCTCTGTCGAAAATGATGGGGTCGCTTTGACAAATAAATGGACCAGCATCAAAAAGCCAACGGCTTTACAGAGTGAAAAGCCATTTATGCTAACCATGAAGTGTACGCGAACGGAAAATGTGGAACAAAGAATTGACCGTGCTTTTATTGTTCGAGCACTTGGCTACAGTGTCGAGCTCAAAGCGTTAAATGTTCCTCAGAAAAATGTGAGTGTGAAGGCATACTTTATTGGAGAGTCTGGGCTGAAAAAATTAATGATCGCTGAAGTCGTTGAGAAAGAGGTCACAGTCCTCAGCACAAAAGCAACATTATTTAAAGTCGCGTGTCAGCCTGTTGAACAAAATGAGAGACGCGATGAGGGCCTTGAGTTAAAAGGTGTCATCATTCAGGCGTGGGTAGATGGGAAAATATACCAATCGTATACGTCGCAGTATGCCTGGAAAAAATATGCAGAATTACCAGATCTTCTCACGAAATTCGAGACGTATACACGATATCATAGGCCCAAGTAACACGACTAACGGTCCCCAACAAGTTTTTTGAGCATACGCGTCAGATTGACAATGGTCTCTGCTTGTTTGGCAATCGTAGCGTCTTTTGCGTCAAAGCCGCAGGTCGTGTTGGATGATGGAGCAGTGCTTGAAGACAAATACTTCAAGGTGTGTAACCCGAGAAGTTCATCAGCTGAGATATTTAAGCTTTTTGAAATTTTTGCTAAAGCCTTTATATCAGGGACGCGATCACCCTTTTCGTAGCGATGATACGTATTTTGAGGAATCCCCAATTTTTTTGCAAAAGCAGTTTGAGTTAAGTTACCACGAATCAGTCGAAGTCTTGCAATAAAAGTCATTTTTTTATCCTCGCCTATAACTTCAAATTGGAATGGTGGAATATGGGAATAATGGAATGCTGGGGG
>JBAXOG010000225.1:0-5545 GCA_037133395.1 bacterium
CTCCTTGAGGCCTGGGGTGGGATCTCCTTCGCCAACGATCGTCACAGAGCCATGACGGACAAGCCATCCTTCCATTTTTTCAACAGACTTCGCCGATTTGAGATGATAATGTTCTGGCAGCATCTGCCCCGGCAACAAGAAGAGATCCATCAACATGAAACGATAGCCTTCAGGATCCTTTTCGTTATCCACAAACATAAACGCACCCAGCCCCAGCTTAGTAAATTCGCCAGTTCCGTAGTCAGAAACCCAGAGCTTTTCTTTCATCCCGGGGAACACAGGATACCCATGAAACTTCATCAAGGCGATATAGGCATCCTTTCCACGCGCCTCAATAAACTTGCCGTCTTTGTCATAGAACCACGCATTGTCAAACTGAATACTTGTAATACTTTTTTCTGCGTTGGATGACAATGCCATAATAGGACATTGGCAGCCAGTTTCGATCATCAGCATAGTTGCCACGACTGCTCCGATAACATATCTCATTGTGTATCTCCTTTTTAATTAATGCTTAATTATATTCTATCGCAGGGAAGGATTCAACCACAATCCCCCTTGCAATCCGCGTTGCTTTCCCAAATACATCCCAACCCGAACAGGGTTAAATCAGGGTCAATGATAAAGGACATGCCGGAATCTTTGAGTGCCCAGCGCGCATATCCGCCTGTGGCAACCAGTTTGAACTTCGGGTCGACACTCCTCTTCAGGTACGTCACAATCTCACGCACGATACCCCGATAACCAATCTGCGCGCCAATGCGCATGGCTTGTTGTGTCGTTTTCCCCACAAGCGGGCAGACACCTGTAAACTCGACCCTTGGCAAAAGTGCCGTTCGCTCATACAAATAATCGGACATCAAGGGAAGCCCTGGCGTGATCACACCTCCGACATAACGTTTATCTCTTGTAATAACATCAAAGGTCAATGCCGTACCGAAGTCCGCAACAATCAACGGCGCACCGTATCGGCGCAACCCTCCTTCGGCATCAGCAAGACGGTCTGCACCAATGGTCTGCGGCTCTGGGTAATCAACAACAACATCCATCTTCAAACCAGCACGAACGCTCAATAGTTCACACCCGAGCTCGTTTTTGATCAGTTTTCTCCAAGCGTTATTCACCGTTGGCACTACCGATCCCAGCACGGCACCACTCACCATGCCCTTCGAAGCCTTACGCACGGCCTCCGCGCACACATCTGGACATGTACGGATACCCCCTTTGATATGCGTCACGCGTGAGATTTTTCCTGCATCATACAGACCAATTCCAGTCGACGTATTTCCAACATCAATAACAACGATTTTCATAATACCCCTATCATACCAGCTGCCACTCCAGCGAGAGATCGATCGAACCCGCCGAGTGAGTCAGGCAACCCAGGGAGATTGCGTCAACACCTGTTGCTGCGACAGCGCACGATTTTTCCAAGGTAATCCCGCCAGATGCTTCAGTTTTTGAAACCCCTTTACACAGGCCAACGCAGGTGCGCATAGTATCACAGTCCATATTATCGAGCATCATCCATTCAGGCTTCGCGCGCAAAGCGCTCTTACACTCCTCGATGCTTTCAACCTCCACTTCAACAGCTAAATGCGGATAAGCTTTGCGAGCTGCTGCGACGGCCAAGTCAAGCCGATCCGGATTGCCACCCTTCCATAGCTTACGATGATTATCCTTCATCAGAACACGATCATAAAGGCCAAATCGATGATTCGTCCCACCGCCACACAACACTGCATATTTTTCAAACACACGCAAATTCGGTGTCGTCTTACGCGTATCCAAAATCAGAGTTTTATACGCGCTCACTGCATCCACAAAATGTGCGGTCAACGTGGCAATTCCACACATCCGTTGCATGAAATTCAATGCGGTACGTTCTGCAGTCAGAATGGACGCAGCCTTACCGCATATCGTCAGAATCGTGCCCCCCTTGGCAACATTCTGTCCGTCCGGTACGAGAATCTCGACGGTCAGTCCCGGCTCAACGCTCTGCATGACTGCAGCAGCAACCGTCGTACCTGACACACGACACGCCTGTCGCGCCAAAATCTCACCCGTAGCCATCACAGTCGGATCTACCAACGCCAATGTTGTGACATCTCCGAACCCAATATCCTCTTGAAGAGCAGCCTTTACTGCCGTGATCGCGCGTCTATCCAACATGATATCAGTCATCATAGAACCCTCGCTTATGCAACCAAAGGCCATACAGGAATCCCGTCAGCCCACCCACCAAGTGCGCGGCGTACGCGACTTGAGCATGAATGACAACAGCCTCAGCAATGGTTAAAAACCCGAGTACAATCGCCAGCCAGCGCGCAGACATCCTAAGCGGAATAATGATCAACAGCACATAAACCTTCCGCGATGGAAACATTGCAGCATACGCGCCAATCAATGAAAATACAGCGCCAGACGCACCGATGCACATGGCGTTGGTGAGCGTCTCACGTCCGCTTGACTGTGACACCCAGCTTCGCGCAAATTGAGGAATCCATTGCGCCGTATCTGGCATGGCAGGTAAGTGTGGCATCAAAGCCAGCAAGACAATCCAACCTAATCCACCAATGACGCCTCCCAAAAAAAAGATCTCAAGAAACCGCTTGGATCCAACTTCTACCTCGACACTGGAGCCAAACAAAAGCAACGCCAACATATTGAGAACGAGGTGAAGGAAACTCGCGTGCATAAAAATATAGGTCACGGGTTGCCACAAAAAACCGACCTTCAACAAGCTCCAATTCAGACCAAAAAAAGAACGCATCGTATCTGCAAATGAATAACCAAACGCAAATTCCACACGTGATGAAATCGATATCGCTATATAAACTAAAAAACAAACGCCTGCCAATTTGAGAGCAGTCGGCGCTAAATAAAATAATTTTCGCAGACGCCAGAGCCATCTGCGCATCAGAGCGATCAAAGCTATTCCTCCAACCGGAATCAGGCCAGCCTGATTGCATCCCAGTTCATATAGAGGATCACTACTGTGGCAAACATAACCCCCGTTGCAAGAATAGCACAAACGGCGCCTAAAATATCAGGCTTACGCGCAACTAATGCTATTTCTTCTTCAGGATTACGATGACGGGCAGAAATAAATGCACCACCAGCCTTAGGCTCGCTTGCTGGTAGATTTTCTAAACTAGATCTCTTTAGTTTCATATGTAATAGAGTATCATATTGATGCTTCTCTGTGTAGTATATTTTTTTACTTCATTTTTTAATCGTCTTTGCTTGATTTTCAAGATGACATTTCGCTATACTTTGTCATTTAACGCTCCATCAGTAATTGCAAATAATAAACAAAGGGAGAAGAATGACAACAACGGATACAGTTCCAACCATGAAAATGTTGCCTGGCGATGAAATTCGTCAAATCATGTGGCGGTATTCAGATCGTTATGACATCCAAATGGCCGTGATGGGCGCTCGTTCCGTAGCACGCGGACTCATTGCACGTCTCGTGGCAAATGGCGAGCGTAACACGCATGAATGGACAGCCGCAAAAAATGAGATGTATCAGGCTTTTGATGATTGCGGTATTACTGCTGGCGGCCTAGACATGGAATATGGCGGCATCTTCGAAGGTTGCCGCAATTTTCCTTTAGCGTTGCTGGCCTTTGAACTCGCTTGGGTCGATGGCGGTGCTGCAACCACGAGCCTCGTGAATAATTTGGCATTGGGTCCCATCGTAGAAAAAGGAACGCCAGAGCAGCGTGCGAAATATATGAAGGCCTGTTGTCCCCCTCAACCAGGCGAAAACCGGAAAACATGGCGTGGTTCATTCGCGCTTACAGAACCCCTGCCCTACGTGGGCGTAGACACAGGCGTGCTCTGCGGACGACTCACCGTGGCCGAATGGAAAGAGGGCGAAGAACCTATTCTTCATGTCGACAAGCGTGGACGTTTTATCACAAACATGAGCGTGGCTAACTTTGTCACAGCAGCCGTTGACACCGCTGACCCACGTATCAAGTCATCCTGTATGGTCATCCTTGAAGAGGGCGATGAAGGTGTATTCGACCGAGGAACTCCTACCCTGAAAATGGTCCATCAGCTTTCAAACACCAATGACCCTATTTTTAATCTGAAGGTTCCTGCCAGTCGCATTATTGGTGGTTACACCATTAAAGACGGCGTCATTATTCCCAATCTGACGCATAGCGAAATCATTGAAGCTGTATTCGCACGTACTCGTGTAACTGTCGGCGTTATGACAGCCGCTAAATTGCTCTCAGCCGTTGAACCAGTTATCCGATATCATCGCACCCGCTTCCGCGGTGCTGCTGGTATCGAAGAAGGTTCGCCGCGTTATGATCTCGGCTTGCAGATGAAAGAAGATGCGTTGCACCGTTTAGCGGATGTGTGGGCCACGGGCGAAGCTGCGACTTCGCTCGGCTTGGAAACCACACGCTATTTCGATCTCCTAACGCCTTTTGAAATTGAAATGCAGCGCATTTTTAAGGAAAAGGGTATCACAGGCGGACGCTCAATTATGAAGGCGCTAAAAAAGCCTCAGGCGGATGCTGTTGAACTTCTCGGGCTCCTGAAGCTACCTGAAGCTACGCGTGATAACGCACGAATCGAAATCCTTAAGGCTGATCCGTTGGTTCAATATGTACAGCTGAGCGCAATCTGTAATGTGCTTTGTCCGGCTTGTAAACTCTGGGATACTGGACATGGCGCTAACATGCTTCGCGAAGCAGTCAGCATGATGGGCGGTTATGGCATAACAGAAGATTGTCCTGGCTTCCTCTGTCAGAAGTGGACAGACGCCCAGCTCGAAGCAACATACGAGGGCCCAGAAGTTGTCCAGCGCCGCCAAATCAGCGTCACCATGAATATGGACGTCTTTCTTGCGCAGGTCGACACATGGATGGGCGAACTTGACGCCATTGCAAAAGTAAAGCCAGAAACAGGCGCAGCCGCATTGGTTGCTGGACTGGAACTGTGGCGTTGGATGCGCAGCCATATTGAAACTGCCAAGGACGCTAATGGTCGCCCACTTTCGCAGAACACTCGTCACGGCGTGCTTTTCCCGATGGCAGACGCCATTTCGTGGCTCCTCGCAGCCCGTTCGTTCCTCATGGACGTGCAAGAACTTGCAACAAAAGGTCCTGAACACCCTGTTGTTGGATCGGAAATTGAAGGTTACGTAAATACGTTCACAGACCTGTCAAGCGTGCAGTCCGCACGTGCTGCAGGTGAAGTGGCTCGTATTTGCTCAGAAATCTTCTACGGATATGTTGCCTCAGCAGACCAAACTGGTGCAGCGCAGGCTGAGTTCCAGAAACGTCAAGCCATTGTCGGCGCATCCCTTGCGGGTTCACGCCTCGCCAAGGATCGCGCAGCCAAGGCGCTCACGCAGATCATGATCCCAGAAGCCCTCGATTACCCGATGGCTTAAGCACGTTATAGCATAAAATAAAGGAAGCGGCTTTTTGGTCGCTTCTTTTTTTTTCGCCCACTGCGTGGTTGAAAAAAGGAAAGCCGCAGACAACTGAATGTCTGCGGCTTGGAAATAAAAACCGGC
>JBAXOG010000226.1:0-5518 GCA_037133395.1 bacterium
AATAAGCACGCGCAGAGGACGAGTGTATACACGATGTCCGAACGCTCGCTTAAGGCTTGCTTGCAAGAGCGATGAGCGTTAGCGATAGAGCGGCAATAAACGAGGGAGCAACTTTTAGCATCGAATGACACGAACCACACGAATGGAAGAAATGGTAGGGCGAACCGTCTCGGTGAGCCGCAGAGGGAAGCGGTTTTTTTTGGAGTGCTTGCGGCAAACCGGTATTAGCCGGAGCGACGCCGCTTTTACGAAGCAAAGAAAAGTATGAGAAAAATGCTTATTGCAGTCGTGTGTTCACTCCTGTCGGGTCTCGTCTCTGCGGATGCTGGGCGGCTGGCGTGGGACACATTGCCGCCTCTTCCGGATGCGCGGGGCGTTGCGGGTCCCTTCGCGGGCGTGAGCGGTGGCGCGCTGATCGTGGCGGGTGGTGCAAACTTTCCTGATAAAGCCCCCTGGGAGGGCGGAAAGAAAGTCTGGCACGATGCAATATATGTTTTATCCGATCCTGCCGGAGCGTGGAAGACGGTTTCTAGATTGCCGCGTCCATTGGCATACGGCGTGTCGCTCATAACTCCGCTCGGTATCGTTTGTGCGGGTGGCAGCGATGCGGAGCGGAATAGGGCCGATGTCTTCTTGCTCTCCTGGGACGGACGAGATGTCCAGTTCAAAAACTTGCCCCCTCTGCCCCGTCCCTGTGCGAATGGTTGCGGTGCTGTGCTGGGTGAGACGCTCTATGTGGCCGGCGGCGAGGAGACTCCTTCGGCGACAACGGCATTGAAGACCTTCTGGTCGCTGGATCTCGCGGATACACAGGCCCAATGGAAGGAGTTGCCGGCTTGGCCGGGTTCCGCACGGACACTGGCAGCAGGCGGTGCACAGTCTGGCGCATTCTACCTCATGGGCGGTGTGAGCCTGGCGGCGGGTCCGGACGGGAAGCCGGTCAGGACGTATCTCAAGGATTGTTTTCGGTTTGACCCTAAGAAGGGCACGTGGGAGCGCATTGCTGATCTGCCGAAGGCCATTGCTGGCGCACCCTCGCCAGCACCTGCTGCTGGACAGTCGCATCTGCTGTTGCTGGGGGGCGATGACGGATCAAAGGTTGGCTTCCAGCCTGTCGCTGAACATCCCGGCTTCTCGCGACAGATTCTGGCGTACCACACGATCACGGATACGTGGTGCGTGATGGGTGAGATGGCGGCTGCACAGGTCACGGTTCCTGCGGTTTTGTGGCAAGGACGTTTCGTCGTGCCGAGCGGAGAAGTCCGTCCGGGGGTGCGTAGTCCGACGGTGCAGGTTGGCAGGTTGACCGGAGAGAAGGCTGGTTTCGGGCTGGTCAACTATGTGACGCTGTTGCTTTATCTGGGCGGCATGGTCTGGCTGGGCGCCTCATTCATGCGCAAGAACAAGACCACAGACGACTTTTTCAGAGGTGGCCAGCGTATCCCGTGGTGGGCGGCGGGGGTCAGTATTTTTGCTACGATGCTGAGCTCCATCACCTTCATGGCGATTCCCGCACAGGCCTACAGTGTGGGGTGGAACCTCTTTCTGACCAATGCGTATCTGATCATCACGCCGCTGGTGACGCTGGTCTTCTTGCCCTTCTATCGGACCTTGAATGTGACCTCCGCCTACGAGTATCTGGAGCGCCGTTTCAATCTGGCCTCGCGTCTGATCGCCAGCGCGCTCTTCATGCTCTTTCAGTGCGGACGTGTGGCGATCGTACTCTTCCTTCCCTCGCTGGCGCTTGCCACGGTCAGCGACATGGATGTCACGACGTGCATTGTGCTCATGGGCGTGCTGTGTGTCATCTATACCGTGCTCGGCGGCATGGAGGCGGTGATTTGGACAGACTTCATTCAGACCCTCATCCTGATGGGCGGGGCGATCTGGGCATTGGTGGCAATTGTGTTACGGGTGGATGGAGGAGTGGGCTCCATCATTCAGGAAGCCTCCGCGCACGGCAAGTTCTTCCAGACGGTACCGTGGTCATTGGATGTCGCGATTGCATCAGGCTGGATTATTATGCTGGGCGGTATCTTTATGAATCTTTTCCCCTACATTGCCAGCCAAGATATTGTACAGCGTTATGTCACGACCCCAGACCGCAAGACAGCCGCTAAAGCCATTTGGACCAACGCGCTGATTGCCGTCCCTGCTCAGGCGGTCTTCTTCGCGATTGGTACGGCGCTCTTCGTCTTTTATCGTCACAACCCTGAGTGTCTGGATCCAGCAGTACAGACGGACGGTATCTTTCCGCTCTTCATCGTGAACGAACTGCCCATGGGCGTGGCTGGACTGATTGTGGCCGGCATTTTCGCTGCTGCGCAGTCTACGCTTGCAGGGAGCCTCAACAGTATCGCCACAGTCTGGGTGACCGATTTCCATCGCCGTCTCTATCCGAAGCTGTCGGATGCGGGCTGTCTCAAGGTGGCCCGCTGGATCACGGTAATCATCGGCTTTGCAGGCACGGGTCTTGCGGTGGTGCTGGCGAAGACCGACGTCCGCTCTCTCTGGGAGACCTTCATCGCGGTGATCAGTCTCTTTGGCGGCACGATCTCGGGACTCTTCCTGCTCGGCGTCTTCAGCCGCCGTGCCCATGGCACGGGCGCGCTCATCGGCGCCGTGTCCAGCGCGCTGCTGGTCGGTGCTGTCTATGCGAGCAACCTCGCGGTCTTCTGGCTCTACGCCGTGATCGGCGTGATCAGTTGCGTGGTGGTGGGATGGCTCGCGAGTCTGATTATCCCCGGCCCGCGCGCGCCGGACGGACTGACCGTGTATACCATGGGTAAGAAATGAGGACGTGGTCAAAAAAATAGAATCGTGAAATTTTGAACGCTATCTTGAAGGGGAAATGCTAATCTCAATACGATTAATAAAGAGGTGCTGGTGAACAGCAGTATGAGAGGGATAACAGATAGGAAAGGCAACAACCATGAATACACAGAAACAGAAGAATCTATCTAATTTAGCGGCAAGCCTTGCGCTCGCAATTTGTGTAGGTCTTGCTCAGGTCTCTCCGGCCGCGACGTTGTGGTGGGACGGTGGTGCAAGCACGGTCAACAGCGCCAGCGACAATGCGACGACGACGGGGCAGAACTGGCTGTCCGGCGGTAACTGGGACGATAACAGCACGTCTGCGGCACGAGCGTCCTGGACAGCCGGAGACCACGCCGTATTCGGCGGCAGTGCGGCCAGCCAGACGATTACAGCGGGTACGCTGACCATCGGCAATATGACCTTCGGGCAGGGGGCACAGGGTACAGGCACAAGCGGGACAGCCTACAGTATTACAAACGGCACCCTCACACTGTCAAGCTCCAGCATTGTAACAGCCAATACCGCCACCATCATCTACTCTGCCCTCGCGGGCAGCGGTGTTTCCCTGACCAAGGCCGGTACCGGCACGTTGACGCTCGGCGGCGTGGGGAACTCGTTCACCGCCACCGGCGACATCACGGTCAACGGAGGTACTCTGCAGGTGGGAGCCTCGGAGTCATCTATAAGTCTGTTCAACACAAGCGCCCGAACCATCACGGTCAACACGAACGGCACATTGCTTCTAATCTATCGCAACGCATTCGGCACGACGAGTGGGTCGGTAACGACCAAACTGTTGATCGACGGTGGTAAGGTGACCAGTTCGTCGGGAAGTAGCGGGGCGGTCAACACGCTGCTTGACCTGACCCTGAAGAACGGCGCTGTTCTGGAGGTGACCAAGACTTTCCTGACATATGGCACGTACCAACTGCGGGGCACTGTGACGGTCTCCGGCACGTCTTCTTCGGTGATTACGAACGCCACAGGTGCCACGGGCTATGTGAATATCGGTAGCGACTCTACCGGTGGGGTGACCACGTTTGATGTGGCTGATGTGAACGGCAATGCGGCGGCTGATCTGACCATTTCCGCCATGATCAAAAATAGCGGCTATAACGCAACCAATGTGAGCGCGTTGGTAAAGACAGGAGCGGGCACACTCCTTCTCACAGGCGCCAACACCTACAGCGGCAGCACGACCATCAGCAATGGCACGCTCATGTTGGGTGGTTCGGCGGGTTGGTTGACCAGCGATGTCACCCTTGAGCCAAACGGCACGCTCGATTTCAATCGTACCGCAAACACTACTTTTACAAATGTGCTTTCTGGTTCGGGAACCATTAAACAATCCCAGGCGTACGTTGAAGTAAACGCCAATAATCCTTTCTCTGGCACAATCACCATTGATCCAAACACGCGCATGATCTTGCTAAACCCTAACGCATTCGCTGGCGCGCCTAAGCTGGTGTTGAATGGCATACTTACCCCAGGCGGAATCTTTGCGGGAGGCACGTTTACGGTGAGCGAACTGTCGGGGGCTTCAACGGGTGAGTTTAGGCCTAATTACGAGACCATGACAGATCCCCGTATGCTTAAAGTTAACCAGACCAACACGACGACCTACTCGGGTTCTATATTGGATGATGGCACACGCAGAATGGCGCTCACCAAGTCCGGGTCCGGCACCCTGATTCTCGGAGGCATTGCCAACTCCATGACGTATACTGGCGACACCATTGTCAACGGAGGCACCCTACAGGTGGGGGCCTCGGAGTCATCTACCGTTCTGTTCAACACAAACGCCCGAACCATTACGGTCAACACCAACGGCACATTGCTTCTGCTCTACCGCAACGCATTCGGCCTGATTGGGACGACACCAGCGACCAAGTTGGTGATCGACGGGGGCAAGGCGAGCAGTTCGACGGGAAGCATCGGAGCGGTTAACATCTTGCAGGATCTGACCCTGAAGAACGGCGCCGTTCTGGAGGTGACCAAGGGCATGACTTTAGGTGCTTACGGAACGTATCAGTTGCAGGGTGTGGTCACGGTGTCCGGCTCATCGGCTTCGATGATCACAAACACGGGCTTGACGGGCTTTGTGACGGTCGGCAATGGCAGTAACAGTAACGGGGTGACCACATTTAACGTCTCAGATGTGACCGGCAACGCGGCGCCTGATCTGACTATCAATACGGTGGTTAATAATAGTGGCAACTACGGTGCCATGGTTGGCGCGTTGACAAAGACAGGTGCGGGCACTCTCCTTCTCTTAAGTACCAATCTGTATACAGGGTCCACCACGGTCAGCAATGGCATGTTCAGGCTGGGCGTGAACAACACGTTGAGTTCAACGAACAACTTGACCCTCGCCGGTGGAATTTTGGATGTGGGAAGCACGACCAACACGCTGGGGGTCCTGACGCTTAATGCAGACAGCGCGCTGAACATGAATGTGGACGGCAAATTGAGTTTCGCCAGAAGCGCCGACGCTTCCTGGGCCGGGAAGCTAGCGATCTCAGGCAATATCGAGTACAACCGTCTGCGCTTTGGGACGAACTCAGCCGGGCTTACTGCAGATCAACTCACAAAGATAAAATGTAATGGATATCGCGTGGCCATTAATTCTGCCGGATACATCTCCTTGATTAAAGGGACGATGATTGCGATATTCTGAACATGTCTTCCCCTGATGCGATAG
>JBAXOG010000227.1:0-5494 GCA_037133395.1 bacterium
TCATCGCTCAAAGTACAGAAGAAATAGTCAAAATGCCTTATCTTAGCGCCATTCTAGTCTGTCCCTTTATGGTGGTGGTGTATGTGTATGAGGCGTATGATGGCGTATGATTGGGGTCCCACTGCTCATTTAGTTTTGACTAGCACTGGCAATACACGCTTGGCAACTTCCTGGCTGATGAGCGCGTAGGCGGGAGTCTGCCAGTGAAATTTATCGCCATTCGCAAACTCCAGCTTGGAGGCCAGAATCGTATACACATCAATCCACTCGATGTTTTCCTCCTTCATGACCTGAGCGGAAAGGGTATTAAGCCGCACCACCACATTGTTCTTGTCACCCAAGCTTGCGACGGGTTTGTCCGGTGCAGGACGCACGCCCGTGTGGGGTGTCGTCGTCAAATAGAAGATCTTAGCCTGCGGCGCGCCCTTTTTAAAACTCTGGGTCAGCTTGCGCATACGCTCGATGACCACCGCGTCGGAAACCGCTTCCTGAGTCCAACTGAGCGAGTGCAAGCCGTTATTGAAAACGATCACATCGAACTGGTAACTGCTGGCCGCATCCTTGATGGCCTGTTCAGGAACATCACCTCCAACAAATCCAACAAAATGGAAAAAATAGGCATTGTGTTTCGCGAGCTCAGCTTCGAAATGAGGACCGTATCCGCCTGAAATCGAGTCGCCGTAGATCAATACTTTTGGCCATTCAGGATGTTCGATTGTTTTGGGAACGCTGATCGCCCAGCCTTTCCCGCCCACGGTTTTCCGTTTGCTGTTCTCTTCGCTTTGCGAAACAAACTTATACGCCGGACCAAATACCTTCACGTCGTGAATGGTCACCGGCAGAACCTTCGCCCGCGGATCAATGTTGCGTCCAACCCACATAGGTTCTGAGTTGGGAATCATCTCCATGAGGCAGGTCTTGATCGGTCTGTCTCCTGTATAAAAAGTCGCATACCCGTTACGCACCGCCAGGGTGAAGGTAGACGGAACATTCAGCTCCGGCCACTTGCTGCCACACGCTAACCAGGTCTCCATCAGGATCTTGTTCACGGATGAATAGATCGAGTAGCCTCCTGGATAGTCCCGGATATTCATAATCGAAAAATCAAAACCGTCATCCTTTGCGGTTTGCTTGCTCATAAACGTAAACTGCGCTTTGCCCGGTAGTTGATTGACCGAGAGCGTCACTTGGACAGTGAAGTTCTTCTGATCCGGGAATGCCTCGGCAGGAATCGCAAAGGCGGCTCCATCCCGCAACGTTATCTTTCCGTCCACCTTTTCTACCTTGCCTGTGCAGAGGCTCGGAGTGATGGCATTCTTGGAGAAGTCCCAAAGGGGCTCGGCTAACTGTTTTAGAACCGCTGTCTGAGGCTCTGCCCCAGCAACGACAAGAGCCGACATGTATGGCACGATTAAGAGTAACCTCAAGACTGACCCTAGACGCTGTGTGATGTTTTTCATAAACTGCTCATTCCCCCTTTTAATACTTCTTTTCTTCTCCTCCCCTACATCACCCTGATTATCGTGCCTTTGACTTTGGCCTTGACCTTGATATAGGAGCCCTCTTCCGTGACACTGAAGTCCGCTGGCACTGCTGTTTTCCCGCGCACAGTGAAGGCGTTTGCGGTGAGGGCCGCAGTCACTTCGTCTAGGGTATCGAGCCCGCCGCCGTTCTTCAGGATGTAGAGCGTTCCTGTAACAAAGTCGCATGTCGTGCCAGAGGCGAGAGTGAACGCACTAACCGTAGTCGTGCCATCGGCGAACCGCACCGCGCCCGCACTGATGGCCAGAGTGCCCAACGTGTTCACGTTGCCCAGCACCAGCAGGCCGGTGCCGGTCTTGGTCACGTCCTGTCCGCCTGTGATCCCGCCCGAGAGCGTCAGCACAGAGTTGGTTGCCACAGCGATCTCAGTCGCGTTCGACAGCGCCAGCGAAACGCTGATCAAGTGGCTGCCTGCCAGGACCGATATTTTCGGCGTGGTCAGCGTATCGCCCTGAAGCGTCAACGCCGCGCCTGCAATCGTGTAGGAGGCCGTGCTGTTGGTGAAGGTCAGGCCACGTACCGTGTGCGCCGTGTCGAGCGTCACCGTGCCGGAGGTGGACAGGCTTGTGCCGAAATAGGCAGCATAGTCGCTGCTGCCCGGCTCCGTCGCAAGCGACCAGTTAGCGGTGTTCGTCCAGGTGCCACCCGCAGCCTGGCTCCAGGCATTGACCACGTAGTTGGACAGAACCACGGCATTGGCAGTCGCATTGGTGAGCACGTCGAAACGAGAATAGCCGTCCGCGCACCAGACCTTGCCGTCCATCACGTTCGCAAATGAACCGGACAATGCCGCGCTGGTCAGGATCTTGAAGGTGTTGTTGCTAGCCGGCTTATAGATCTGTCCCACCGTCGTCCCCTGGATCAGGTTAACCAACAGGTTTCCGCCAAGATAAGCGTTACCCGAAACCGGCACAAAGTCGAATTTACCGACATTGGCGGCATCCCGATACGAGCTTGAAGCAGTCAAACCTCCGATATCGATCGCCATGACGGCAGTGCTGGCCGTGTTGCTGTAATTGCCAGTGATAGTGGTCCTGCCCGATCTGTCGATATCCCCGGGTGCCAAGGTGCCGCCGTTGTTGACAAATGTGCCCTGGCTAGTTTGTGCATTCATCGAGGAAAGTTTGGTGGCATCAACCGTTGCCGCCGCCAGCGTGCCGCCGGAAAAGTCAAACACCTGCCTGGCGCCCGCTCCCTGATAACCATAGATCCTCTCGGTTGTCATCAATTTTCCACCTGTCATACTGAGCATGGCCAATGATGATCCATCCGTGGCGGAGCCTATCCCCATGGAACCACTAGTGCTACCGCCAATTGTCAGCAAGCCGCCGCTCAAGTAATACGCATTTGTTTTGGAGGATGTCGTCCCACCAATATCCAGCGCCGACCCAGTCTCGCCATTAGAAAGTTGAGACATCAAACCTCCGCTTTGGTAGAAGTTGCCATTGTAATTGCCTGCCGAGTTGGCTTGACCGGCACCCAGCCTCATACCCCATCGTGTATATGTAATAATAAATGAACCACCTGTGATGTTCACCTGCTGACCATCACCAAAATTAGCAAATCTCACATCACCACCGGTTGGTGCAGAATATGCAAACGTCCCGCCAGCCACCGTCAGATTGTAGCTTTGACCAGATATTCTATTTGCACCCCATGACAAAAAATAATACCCGTTGCTGACTACAAGGGTGCTACCCGTTTTCAAGATCCAATCCGTGTTACCGGGTGGCACGTTCGTCGAACCCGCACCATCCAACACCAGCGTGCCGGTTGAGTTGTTGTTGATCGAAGAGACGGTATTGCTGGTGCCGGAGGCGAATTTCAACACCAACGTGCCGGTTGAGTTGTTGTTGACCGCCCCAAAGGTATTGCTGCCGGGAGCGAACTTAAAGGTCATGGTGCTCGCCGTATGGCCTGCGTTCAGGGTTGGTGAGCCCACCCCTTGGATCAAACTGGAAAAGTTGTTGTTGGTGTTCACCAGTACGACCGTACCGTTGCCGCGGATGCCCAGGGTATTCGCCGCACTGCCGCCGGTGATCTTGTTGCTGATTGTCAGGATGCCGGCGGTGCCCCAGGTGCTCTGGGCATCCAGTACCGCATTACCGGATAGCGTCAGGGTTTTGGCGGACGTCCCCAATGCATAGGATGCAGCCGACACGCCAACCCCGCGCCACTGGCCAGACGCGCCGTCCCCGATCGTCATATCCATGTTTGTGCTGGCAGTCAAACCATCGACAAGATTAGTCTTGTCGATGGAACTTGGCCCGACGCCATTGGGCGTTGTGTGGATGACCATAGGATAGGCGCCAGCGGGAATCGTAACATTGCCAGGACTGGTCAGGCTGTTAAGCTGGGTATCCGTTCCCTTGATCAACGACATGTCATTCAAATAGACCCGCGTGCCGCCGGAAGCAGTCAGGTTCGTGCCCAGCACGATCTGACCGTAGAGCAGGTTGGTGATGGTTGATGAACCCGCGCCGTAGGGATCGTTCAGGTTGATCGAGCCAAAATTGATCGCACTGATCCCCGTCGCGTTGCCGAGGACATTTGACCCACCAAGCGTCAAGACGCATGGATTTATCGCCACTGATACCTGCCCTGTGAAGTTCGGTTGCTGGGCATTCAGGGTCAGGCTGTGCCCCGCGTTGTACTGGCCGTAAAGGCGCAGCAACCCTCCCCCTGCCAGCATGTTCGCATTGGTCAACGTCCAGGTGCAAGTGTTAACCCGGTTATTGAGTTCCCCACCACCGGAGCCAACAATGATCTGACGTCCGGCGCCAAGGATGATGTTGGCGGTACTGCCAACAATGGCGCCTTTATCCAGTATGATCTTGTTGGCGGCGGCCCCGATTGCGCCATCACTGGCGAAGGCTATGGGGGCGTTGGTGACATTCACCCAGTTGCCGCTAAACGTATTGCCCGCATTATTGACAGAGATGACAGTATAGCAAGACCCAGCGTATCGCGTGTTCGTGATATCGCCAACCCCGGAGATCACGCCGTCGAAAGTAACATAGGAGACCTGGTTATACACCCACCCTGACACAAGCAGATTGGTCGTCAGCATGATATTGGCTTTAATACCCAACGTTATGTTAGCTGCCGAGGAAAAATTAATAAACGGCAGGACACCGGAATTGCTGGCCCGGAATTCCAGATTACTGCCGTAGATATAGTGGCTGGATCCAGAGGCCTCCACAATCCCGTTGAGCAAGAATGACGACGACGGAAAATCGTTCGTCACACTCATCCCCGCACTGTTGGTATTGACAAGCACGTAATCCATGCTTCCGCCATTCGTGGGTACATTCACGCTCCAGTTCCCGGGTGTGCTGAAATTACCCCCTGTCGCCACAGCCCAGTTGCAGGTCACCTGCGCCTGCGCACCCATGGTGCCAAGCACCATGGCCAGCAATGCCGCCTTGGCTAGCCCGAACCAACCTGTCCTGTACGTTCTGACGGCGTTTAAGAATGCATCACTCGCTTTTACTGTAGTCATTTTCTTCTCCTTGGTTTATGCCCGTCCAGCAACTACCGGACCCAGCAACGACCTTATTCCCAAAATTTCTTTTACTATATCATTTATCACGTCGTATTGTCATCTAGACAAATGTCCAGATAGCTGGACGGGACAGAATATCCAATATCCAACAAGGAATATCCAATTTCCAAGAAAAACCCACATTCCCCTGCGGCTCACCGAGACGGTTCGCCCTACCTCCGCCGGATCAGACAGTTGACACGTGCGAAGCGGGTAGGGCGAACCGTCTCGGTGATCCGCAGAGGGTATTGGCATTGTTTCGTATTGTTAGTGTGTTTCGTGGATAAAACTGTTGAAGTTATAGCCAAGCCCGCGGAGCGGGAATAAACAAAGAGGTAATTTCTTAAATTAAGACACTAGCATCCCATAGGGGCTGAAAAAAAGTATACCGCCCCCTTTCCCCCATTG
>JBAXOG010000228.1:0-5404 GCA_037133395.1 bacterium
AGAGACCAAAATGACTATGACGCTGTTCTGAAAGATTTGACGATCTTTACCCATCCGCGCCGCATTCTGCTTGTAAAGACGATTCATTCGTTTGGCAAGGCAAGAGCAGTAGACCTGCAGCATCGGTGCAAGTTTTCAGAGGAGGCTCTGTTTCGCCATTTATCGAAGTTGCTCCGAAGAGGTGTCGTTGTAAAATGTGATGATGGCTATAGTGTTAATGTGCCCAATCGCATACTTGCTCGAACCTTGCTAGAACTTGTTTTACAAGAATAACTAGCTATTTTGAAATACTGTCACACCTTGCAAGGTGTGACAGTATGAACATCGCTTTTTTACGTCCAAGTGGTAAAGCGATATAGAGAATTTCAGCCTGGCCCAATGAGGTTTATTCTTTTACAACAAGCCCGCGCTATTTCTTTTCGATGCGGTAAAGATGGGTACGGGTGCGGACGATGAGGGACTTGTCCGCAATCGCGGGCGAGGCGTAGCAGCCGGAATCCAGTTTGTTTGTGGAGATCAGATTGAAACTGTCGCCGAGTCCGACCACGGAACTGCCGCCATTGACGTTGAAGAGATACATACGGTTCTCCGCGCTCACGATTGAAGCGAGGTGTTGCCCCTTCAAGTTTTCTGACCAGATTACTTTGCCTGTCTTCGCCTCAAGACAGTTGAGCTTGGTCGTCTTAATCGTGTAGAGCCGATTGCCCATGAGCAACGGAGATGACATGTCCGGTACATCTTTGTCCGTTGACCAAAGAATCGCATCTGTGCCAGTGATATCGCCTTTTGCTTTGTCGAGTTGAATCGCCATCATGATGGGCTTGATGACGCCGGCGCAGAGATAAACAATTCCCTCTCCGACTACAGGACGTGGGACAGCAGACCATGCTTCATGGCGCGCAATCCAAAGTTCCTTGCCCGTTTCAAGATCGTAGGAGCGAATTCCGCACGAGCCAGGGCTGATGAGTTGTTCGCGGCCATTGACCAAGGCAACGGTCGGCATGCAGGATGCGTGTGTGTACTTGGGAAGCGGGTTCGGGAAGACGCGGTCTGTGCGCCAGAGGGTCTTGCCCGTATCCTTGTCGAGGGCCATCACAAAACGCGCGGCAGCAGGTTCACCATCGCTGGTGAGGATGAGCTTGTTACCGAAGAGGGCAGGGGAGCTTGCGGCGCCTACATCAAAGTATCGATTCGTGATATCACGGCGTTGCCAGATGATCTCCCCTGTCTCGGCATTGAGGCAGGCGGTTCCTGGGTTGCCAAAAGTTACATAGACGCGCTTGCCTTCGACAATCGGAGTCGGCGTGGCATAGCTGTTCATTTTATGGTTACGTTCGTTGGTCGCGGTGTAGCTAAAAAGTGAAATATTCTTTGTGATTTTGCCGCTTATAAAATCGATGCAGAGCAGGTGGCGGTTCGTGCCTTGATCGGGGGATGTGGTCAGCCAGATACGTCCATCGGCAACGACAGGCGAGGAGTGCCCCTCACCAGGAAGCTCTGTTTTCCAGACAATGTTTTCGGTCTCGCTCCACGTGGTGGGCAGCCCAGTTGCTGTAGACTTGCCATCGCGTGTTGTACCACGAAATTCATTCCATGTTGATATGTCTGCTATGCATGCGCCTGTAATACAAAGCGCGCTCGCTATGAATGTGCTTGTTTTCTTGTTCATTGTCTGTGTTCCCCTTTGATTGACAATGTTGACTAGATTCAACGTATCATTATGTTGAAGCGAATTCGAGGGCGCAGGCGAATGCGCCGTCAGTTTTGTTTCGCGTGGGTATGCGCTCTTCAACGCCGATGCATTCGATATTGGGATGCGCCTTGCGGAAGAGCGTGATCTGTTTACGATTTTCTTCTGGCTCCAAACTGCACGTCGAATAGACGATACGTCCACCCGGTGCAAGAAGCTTGTATGCGGACTCTAAAAACTGGGCCTGCGCTTCACACAATTTTTTCATGCGCTTAGTGGTCCAACGCCAACGTGCGTCAGGACGTCTCCGCAAAACGCCCGAGTTCGAACACGGCACGTCCAAGAGGATGCGGTCAAACAGGCCGTGTTCAGATTGAATACGCGCACAGTCTGCAATTAAATCGCCCTGCGCAACAATCACGTTCGGTAGATTTGTCCGCGCGAGATTGGACCTCAAGGTTTGCAGGCGGTCTTCATACATGTCCAGGGCAACCAGTGTACCGCCTTGCATGCGCCACGCAATCTGAATGGCCTTGCCACCTGGGGCGGCACAAGCATCAAGAACGCGCATGCCGGGTTGAATGTTCATTAAGCTGATGGCTGCGTCCGTTGCAGGGTCTTGTACAATAAAGCGGCCTTCCGCATAACCTGGAACAGCTTCGATGCGTGTACCATGCGGGAGGGGTGTGAAGGGTTGCTCTGCGCCAGACGCCCAGGCGAGGTAGGTTTCAGGTGCCGTGTTGTTCCATTCACATAACGCGATAATTTCGGCATCGTCAAAACGTTCCTGCCAACGTGTGATCAGCGCATCAGGATGCGACAGGCGAATACCGATGGACTGCTCGGAAAGGGATTTACGTGTAGGCTCCAGCCCCCGTAAGATATTACGCAGAACAGCATTGACGAGCCCCGCCGCTTGCTTGGAAGTGAGCTTTGCTGCTTCGACGGTCTCATGGACGGCTGCATATTCCTTGACGTCTGGCATGAATAAGACTTGGGCTGCACCAAGGAGTAGGGCCGCCTCGATTTCGCCCTTGGGCATCTTCTTCACGAACTGCTCGAGAACCCATGTAAGGGAACGATAACGGCGTATGGTGGTATAAACCATATCCATGATAAAGGCATGATCAGGATGGTCGATGATCATGCGGTCGGGGAAGTCGCGGGTCTCTAGCCAGCGGGTTAGAACAAAAATAGCTTCACGTCTTGAATTCATTGCGCATCATCATAGACGAATGTGGGCTAAAAGGCAATGTGTCTTTTAGGTCTGGAGCAGATGTCTTTTACGGTAGGTGAAAGGGGTGCAGGACATGACCCCTTTGAATGTCTTTGTGAAATGGCTGTGATCATAAAATCCGCAGTCTTGCGCAATATCGGTGATGGTACGGTCACTTGTTTCAAGCAACTCGCGTGCGGCGTTGATACGTACACGTTGTAGGTATTCATTGGGATTGGCGTTGAACAGGCGGATGAAGCGGCGGTCGAGCTGTCGTTTAGATACGCCAGCCATCTTGGCGAGTTCGTCTGTCCTGATTGGCTTCATATAGTTTTTGTGGATAAAGGCCAGTGTTTGCGCAAAGCGTCCATGCCATTGAGGAAGATCGCGCATGCCGTCAATGATGCGATAAATCCCCGCGATGCCGATGATCTTTCGCTTGGGATTGTAGACCGGGACCTTGCTGTAGACAATCAGTTGATCCGTTACCCCTGGGGCAGGGCACATCGCGTTGATGATAGGTTTGCCGGTCCGCATGACTTCCTTGTCGCCGCGAACATATTCATCAGCCTGATCCTTAGGGAAAAAATCATAGTCAGTCTTGCCATACGTTTCGCTCTCGTGCTTCACTCGGCAAAATTCGCAGGCGCGATGATTGTGCATCACAAAGCGTCCTTGGCGGTCCTTCATAAAAAATGCGACATCGGGGATCAGCTCGAGCAATTGCTGGAAGTAATTCACATTGCCGCCTGTCTCATCTAAAAAGGCTTGTTGGATGTTTTTCTTTTTCATGTCTTTATTTTACAAATTTTTGGCTTAATCTTACAAGATGAAAAGAGGATTATTTGGTTAACTAATAAACATATTTAAGGGAGAATGCGTTATGAACGTATCACGTAGAGTTTTTGTTAAAGCGGCAAGTGCGGCCTTTGCAATGCCGGCGATTATTCCATCGCATGTACTGGGCCAAGGTGCGCCATCGAAAAAGATCACGCTGGGATGTATTGGGGCTGGGACCCATGGAATGGGGGTCAACATTCGCAATTTTTTGTCCCTTGATGACGTGCGCATCGTTGCGGTATGTGATGCAATGCGGAGTCGGATGGATGGGGCAAAGCAGACGATCGATGCAACGTACAAGAACACAGATTGCAAAGCCTATCAGGATTTTCGGCAGATTATTTCAGACAAATCCATAGATGCTGTGGTCATCAGCACGCCGGAGCACTGGCATATCACGATGGCGATGATGGCACTGGAGGCAGGCAAGGATGTATTCTCCGAGAAGCCCACGAAATTCATCTCGGAAGGTTTTGAACTGCAAGCCTGTATGAAAAAGCACCAGGCGGTTTTTCAGACAGGACTTGAAGATCGATCCTTGCCGCACTATCACAAGATGGTTGAATGGTGCAGGAATGGTGCAATCGGAGATGTGCAACGTATCGAAGTCACCCTGCCACGCTATCGGACACTGCCACCTCCAGACAAGGATGTTCCGATTCCGGAAGGATTGGATTACAATCTTTATACAGGGCCGTCGCCGTTGATCCCATTCCAAAAGCCGTTCATCGATCCATGGGGGTGGCGTGTCGTTCGCAATTTTGGTAATGGAACGATCCTCGACTGGGGCGCGCACCTGTTTGATACCGCGCAGTTGTGTGCGAATGCGCCAGATGTCTTGCCAGTAGAGATTAGCGGCAAGGGCATGATTCCGACGAATTCGTTGACGGATGTGCCGGTCGAGTTTGATGTGGATATCACCTATTCCAACGGTGTGGTCGTCAACCTCAAGCACGGAGGCAATGGCATTAAGATTCATGGTTCCAAGGGCTGGGTTGGTAATGATAGCTGGAATGCGCAACTAAAGGCCAGTGATGAAGCGATTCTGAAGACGAAGTATACTCCCGAGACATCGAAATATCAGCAGATGCCCAAGGGGGAGCACAAAAATTTTGTTGCCTGTGTGAAGTCTCGTGAAAAGACGACCTATCCGGCAGATACCATGCACTCCATTCATTTGGGACTCCACGCCGCAGACATCTCCATTCGTCTCGGACGTAAAGTAAAATGGGATTCAAAGACGAACGAATTCCTCAATGACGCGGAAGCAAACAAGCTTGCCACAGCGCCCACTCCGCGTGATTGGCAAAAAGTTTAATAGTTCTCACTCGCTCAGTCGTTCACTCGTTTAGTCGTTCAGTCGGTCTATCACAACACAAAGGAAAAAACATGAACCCCCTGTCAGTTATGCTGTTATCCATGGCCATCACGCTGTCTGCCTATTCGGCACCGAAGATTTTCCCCTATTGCGTGAAGTCGTCACCTGCTGAGCTTAAGGCGCTTGGCTATGATGGTTGCGAAATACCTTTTGTGGTTGGGGCGGATCTGGAACGGCGCATCAAAGCGGCGGATGATGCGAAAATGACGATTGGGAAGACCTATATATAATGGCGTGTCCTTTGATTTCTCCGTGTGTACAACACCTTTTCTGTATTCCG
>JBAXOG010000229.1:0-5283 GCA_037133395.1 bacterium
CTCATGATTAACCGCCATTGAATTCAATCATGCAAATCCTGTAATCCTGTCAAAATCAGTTTGTAGGGTATGAATTCGTTCACTGTTCATCATCGTCGCTCCTTTCATCTACGACACCTTGATTTTGCAGGGGGTTGGGCGGACGGTGTGCGGTAGCCGACACGGCGCTCCCGGACCGAGAAGTCGATGCGGGGGCGCGGAGGTTCCTCCGCTTCCGTCACCTGCGGCGGCGACAATTTTAACATTGCGACAAAGGCTTGCACCACGAAGACGCTCATCTGCACCGCTTGCGGGCTGATTAAAACCATTGCCGCCATAATCGCGCCGTGTTCTGTAAAAGCTGACGGTGGACGACGCACATTACGCTTCGAGGATGCTGTCACAGTTTGTGATAGCATGGTCGTGTAACTTGATATCACAGTTTGTGATATCAAGTTTGTAACTTCCTGTGGTTTAACGATAAACACAAATTCATCCGGGAATCTTTCACGGTTTCGTTTAACCGCTTGGTTGATAATTTTCATGTGGTCTTGATCTCGTAAGGGGTTTGGCGGACGGTGATGCGCGCGGCCTGGAGACGGTCGCGGCTCAAGAGGCATCCGGCGCAGTAAATCACCTTCGGCCCGTCAAAGGGCGGCAGCTTGGCCAGCGTCTGACGCGTCAGCACGTTGCCGCCATTGGCGCTCTCATCCCCCAGGATGCCGTTGTAGAGCAGATAGATGCCGACACCTCTGCACACCCCCAGCAACGGCGTATTCAACACCCGCGCACGTGGCAGGGGCTCGCCTGTCTCTGAAAAATAGACATGCCTTGCCAGCTCTGAAAATTTAACCGTCTCGCGGATCATACCCGTCTCATCAAAGAGAGGCTCTCCCAGTTCGCAATAACGGAAACCGCCGCCTAGACCCGCAACCTCCTCGCCCTTGGCGTTCGTATAACCCTGCGCCACGCGCCGCACACGCTCGGCGGTCACCGTGCGCGCAATCTCAGGCTCCATTTCCACGAGGATGAAACGGCGGGTGCCACCATCTTCAAGATTTTGTCTAAGAGTTGCATGAGCCGTTGCGCCTGAGCCTGAGAAACTATCCAAAACTATGGAGTCGGCATTTGTGCCAATCTGGAGAATACGCTGAATAAGTTGCCACGGTTTTGGGGTGTTGAATAGTTCCGCTTCGTTGCCACCTAAGATATCTCTAAGTTCTGTTTTTGCACCTGAGTTGGTTCCCGCAAAACGATGATCCCACCATGTTGATGGCACAACACCTTCTTTTGCCTCAGTTAAGAACTTCTTTATACGTGGACTGTTGTTGTTAGTCTTGCCCCACCAAACGCGTTTATCCGCGTCAAGTTCCCAGAGTTTTGCTTCTTCCATTCGCCAATATGTTCCCTTCGGTGGTCCTTCAATCAGTCTTCCTCCTGGAGAGTGAATTGAATATGTACCCTTACTGTAATAATTTCGTGATTGAAGTGCATTACATGCCCATACGCCTCTGGGGTCGTTGTCTGGATTTGAATAGTCTCCTTCTGCGTCGTCACTTCGTGGAAACAGGTTTCTATTCCATGAATTTTTTGTCTTCGCGTAGATGACAACGTAATCGTGCATTTCAGAAAGATGCTTCGCGCTGTTTTTGATTGTGTAGATTTTTTGCCATGCAATAGAAGTTACAAAGTTTGGCTCACCATAGATTTCATCCATCAAAAGTCTGAGCTTTGCAACTTCGTTATCATCGATGCTGATGAAAATCGCACCATCCTCGCTGAGGAACTGCCGAAGCAACGCCAATCTCGGATAGATCATGCAGAGCCAGCGGTCATGGCGGTCGAGGGTTTCGCCCTCCTTGCCGACGGTTTTGCCAAGCCAGTCGCGGATGAGAGGGCTGTTGACATTGTCATTGTAGGCCCAGCCTTCATTGCCGGTGTTGTAGGGCGGATCGATGTAGATGCACTTGACCTGTCCGGCATAGTAGGGGAGCAGGGCTTTGAGAGCTTCGAGGTTGTCGCCCTGCACAATCAGGTTGCCGCTGCCGGGGTCGCCGCAGGCGAGGTCCGGCACATCCTTGAGCAGTCGGAAGGGCACCTGCTGATGGTGGTTGACGACAGCCTCTTTTCCAATCCAATTCAATGTGGGCATAAGCCAAAATCCTTATAGGGCGTGAGGGGGTGCTCAAGGCGTCTCCCCTGATGTTGAAAGTGCCAATAAGGATACCATTCTTTTAAATAAGGCACAAAAGGAAAATGGCGTAACGCAGCAGTTTCTGGGGTTACCCCTTTAGTTTATTTCCGGTACTCCGGGCGGGGGGCGTACCTATAGCTTCGGCGTCGCAGGTTTGATGGGTGGCTGGAAAGGGTTTGCGCCTTGTACCTTCAGCTTGCGCTTGAAGACTTTTCCGTCACACAGGGCGTAGAGGATATCGTAAGCCTCACCACTGAAACAGAGTGTTTGGCAGGTGCCGGGGGTCGGGAGGATGCAGTTGACGCGGCCGGCTTGGTCGCACACCTGCACACCCATTGCGGTGGCCACGTAAAGCCGTCCGTCGCGATCCACACACATCCCACCTGCAACGGAATTGTCGGCAGTATCGGAAGCGTGGAGATGATAATATTTCTGCCCAAAGGCAAGGGTGTTGTCAGGTTGGATTTGATAACTGTAAACCCAGTGCGACGAGCTGTCGGCAGCATAGAGCAATGTTTGATCCGGTGAACGGGTAATGCCACTGGCGGTTTTCAATCCCGCTTCAACAAGTTTAGACCTCAATTGGGTAGCGGGATCATCAGGAATGTTAAAATCCCCTGTCACACGTTCCCAGCCTTGGCCGGGGATGAGAATATCTTGAAGCTGTTTTGAACCGAGCCCCGTCTTGATGGGTGCGGGCCAATCCTTCCAGAGCCACCGCATGGCGTCGGCAAAAAGCTCTGTCGCTTGCTTGCCGCTGTGACCGCCTTCGCCCCAGACGTGGTTAACCTCGTATCCGGCAAAGGTGAGCGCACGCTCCATGGCCTGGTTGGCCATCCACCAGTCACCACCATAGATATTGAGGTCGGCGCTGCCGTCCTGAAGGAAGACGCGGAGTGGTTTAGGTTCGGTCTTCCGGATGAGCGTTGGATAACGGTCCCCGCCCCTCAGGCCGACATAGGTGCCGATAGCACTGAAGACACGGCTGAAGGCGTCAGGCCGTTCCCACGCAACGGTGAATGCGCAGACAGCCCCGCTGCTGGAGCCGCCAATGCTACGGTCGTTGGCATGGGTCGAGAGGTTGAGTTTGTGTTCGCGGATGATGTGCGGCAAAAGTTCGTCGAGGAGGAAACGGGCGTAGTTGTCGTTGACGGAATCGTATTCGTAACTGCGGTTGAACCGGTCGAGGGCATTGGTGGAGAGTGCCTTGACCTTCCCCGGACTGACGAAGATGCCAATGGTCACAGGCATCTCCTTCGATGCGATAAGCTGGTCAAAGATGGCAGGGGCGTTGAACTGGATGCCGTCTTGGTTGACATGAACGCAGGCGGGTTTAGCAGCATCATACTGAGCCGGCACATAGAGCCAGTAGTCACGTGTGGTCCCTGGGAAAATCAGGCTGTTGGTGAAACTATGCTTAGTGACTGTTCCCTTGGGTGCCTCTGCAGTGGCGCCCATGCAACAGTGCAAAGCCAGTACACTCAGAGTCGTGATCATTGTGAAACGCAATCTCATTTTATTCCTCATTTTTATATCAACGAGCAATATCAAAATATATTGCGGAGAACCGTGCGATATTATTTGTATGTCGCTTGATTGCACAGACAGAAATGTCTACGCCATGTTGTCTATAACCTCAACATTTTTCCACGAAATACACTAAAAACACGAAAAATGTTAACTTCTCTCTGCGGCTCATGTATTTCGGATGCTAAAAAAGCGTTCAATTCTTCAACTAACACATTAACACACTAACACATTAACACACTAACACATTAACGCACTTCTCCAAGTTACCCCATCGTTTATTCCCGCTCCGCTCCTCAAGGTTGAGGTGTACCCAATTTTGGGGACATGACAAATGTTCACTTTGAGAGTAGAGTTAATTTTATTTAAAAGGGGAAAGATAATATGAATAACGTCATGAAGCAATCACGAAACCATTTTCTGTATCGCGTGGGAGTCATGAGTTTTGTGCTTATTGGGATGCCGATTGTTGCCTTTTGTGTTGATGTCACGTCACCGCGCCAAGAGGAACGACAATGGTTTCGTGATGCCAAGTTCGGGATGTTTGTCCATTATGGAATGGTCAGCCTCTCGCCTTATGGCAAAACGCAGCCGATGCCTGCGGAGGTCAGTGTGGAGGAGTGGCAACGGCGTTTTACCGCATCGAAGTTTGATGCAAATGCAATAGCAGATCTCGCTGTTGAGGCAGGAATGAAGTATATCACCTTCACGCCGTATCACGGTGGTGGACCCTATATGTTTCGCTCCAAAGTGGCCCATCCAAACTCCGTGGATGATCTTCCGTCAAAGAAAGATCTTGTCGGTGAGATGGCCGCGGCCTGTCATAAGCGTGGACTGAAGCTGATGCTTTACGTGCATGGAAGCATCGCTCAGACCGATGCGCCCAATTATGAGCGCAACATGACGATCATTCAGGAGTGGTTGACGCAGTATGGCCCTATTGCGGGTTTATGGTTCGACACGGACAGTGCTTATTATAAGGATCCGAAGCGCAGCAAGTATCCGCATCTGAACGAGATGTTTGCCCTCATCCGTTCCTTACAGCCCACGTGTCTGATCTCGTTCTGTCATGGTGTGACAGGCGATGAGGACTTTCTCACGTATGAGCATCGCTTCCACGCGCAGTCAGAATTTAAGTATGTCCCTGACACGGTCAAGGCGAAACTTGCGGATAAGCCGGTTGAGATCTGTACGACATTGCAACTGAACGAGAAGGGGGGCAAAGGAACGAAGATGTGGTTCAACGTCGAAGGGGCTTATCACCGTACGGCGGATGAGGTCTGGCAGATTCTGGGGGAAACACGGCGCGATAACTGTAACTTCCTGTTGAACATCGGCCCATTGAGCGACGGTTCCATACACTCCGCGGATGTGAAGACCCTGAAGGAGATTGGTGCGAGGTTGAAGAAGTCCGGGTTCCCTGTGAGTGCGGCTACGGGATCTGCTACTAAGGAAGGTGAGGATCGATAACGATGTAGGCTGGTCAAATGATTCGAAACGCGCTAACATAAATCAGCAAATGTGGATTTCAATTTATGAAGAAGCTGACGACCTGTTTTTTAGCGTTTGGGAGTTTATTCGTT
>JBAXOG010000230.1:0-5218 GCA_037133395.1 bacterium
TCACTGATCAGTTTTATATCTTAACACACTGTCCAGTTTTTGGGGAGTAGCTCAAATGGACTCCAGCAATAACAAAGCCTCGGAGGTGAATTATGATTAAGACGGAATATTCAGAGATGAACAAGCTCTATGGAGACGACAAGGTAACGCATGAGACGGTTTTGGAGGTCCTCTCGGATTTCCATGACAGGCGAAAAAGCAGAGGCGGAAAAACGGAAACCTTTGTGATGTTCAATGGCACTAAGTATGATGCGAAGCATGTGCTGTATTTGGCATATATTAGCGCGAACAATATCGCCATTAAAGAAATGGAACGTGCCGCCGAACAAAGTTCAGAAGGAAAACAGAATCTTGCAGCCTTTAAGGAGCAATTTACTGGTGGCGAGCCGACAGCTCAAATACTGACTCATATTGGTTTTGAGGTGGAGTACAAGGGAAAATGCTTTAATGGAGCTATAAAAGATTAAATAGGAGTCTTGTCATGGAAAAATTATTGCTGCCTTTGAATGGAAGGAAAGTTCTCAGCAAAAACGGAAAAATCTGGTACAAGGTTACACTGAAGAAACCCGCACATGTTACAATCGGTCATATAGGAAGGTGTTTTGTCGATTTGCCGTTTGTGCAAATTCAATCAGTCTATGATGCTTCGTGTCGAGGCGAAAAGGTAAACACTAAAACTATTTCATTGTTACGTGGAACACACGCTGCAGACCACGGGGACAGTGCACTTTATGCACTTGTGCTAGCGATGCGCGATGGCAGCCGTATTCGATGAACTCGTTCGCCCTTTGTAAGCTGGGTTATTTTGGCGATGACGGTTTTGATCTCTTGTTTCGTCAATTCATCCAGCATGGCAAGAACGCCGTCCAGTTTCGTCTGTTTCGCCTCCGGCAAGGCAGCAGGGATCTTTGCCTGGGTTGAGCCCGAACGCCGTACAATGGCGTTTTGAGCGGTTTTAGACGTGGGCAGGGGAGGGATTTTAGGTCTTGGCTGTCTCGGCGACATCGATGATGGCTGGTTTCTTTGGCACCTTGCGTTTTTGGATTTCCTTCTTGGTTGCGGTCATAAGATTTTTAAGTCCTTTATCCGTCAGCCCGGTCATTTGCTTCTTTAGCTCTTCCAGCTTCGCGTCGCTCTTCTCCTCGATCATTTCTTTGCCAGATACGTTAGGTAGGGAGGCAATCGCGTTCTTCACGGAGGCGAGATCAACATGCAGGTAGTGGCGCGTCATGGCCGGGTTGCTGTGTCCCACGAGTGCCTGGACCATGGCCAGCGGTACGCCGGCATTTGCGGAAAGGGAGACGAAGCTGTGGCGCAGGCTATGGAACCCGACATCGACGCCTTGGCGTGAGTAGCCGTCCACTGTGCATCTCGTTGTTATTCCACAATCCTCAAAAACCTTGTGGATTCGCTTTGATAGGTCTGCGCCCCGCGTGCCTTTCCGCTGATAGAGTTTAGCAATTCCGGGCATGACATAGTTGCTTCGCTTCGTCTGAGGGACTTCCATGAGGATGCTGAAGAGCACATTGTGCAGGGGAATCTGAACTTGCTTACCGTTGGAACGTCGTGAAGTCTTCGAAGGGACCAGCATGAGGATGCGTCGCGTCAGATCCACGTTGCCCCATTTCAGGGTCGCGGCATCCCCGAGACGTAACCCGCAATAGATGCCGATGGCGAAGAGGGTGCGCATTTCGCCTGTGAGGGAAGTGATTACTTTTGACAGTTCATCGACTGTCAGTTCCCTTCTGCTATGGGTGGCTTGCAGTTTGGAATGGACGTCTGCCCACGGATTTTTTTCTAAGCGCGCATCAGGGTGGATACTCAAGACTTTCCACATTCTTCGCAGCAGCACGATGTATTTGTTAAAACTGGTGGCGGTCAGCTCTGTGCCGAGCGCCCCTGCAAACTTGAATGCAATATCACGGGTGACATGGCGCAGCTCCTGGATGTCAGGATACTTCTCGTTCATCCACTTGATAAACCGATTGAACTGGGACTCGTAACCATCCATGGTCCGGGATCCTGAGTCGGGACGGTTCGGCGATTCCCGATAAGCTTGAAAAGCCTTATCCATGAGGAGTGACGCTTTGGACTTTTCAATTTTTGCAAGACGCACATCTACGCCCGCCATCTTGCCCAGCAGGTTTTCTGTGACGTCCCTATCGTCCTTGAGCGCCATCGGGTGCAGTTCACGGTCACGGATTGTCAGTGCATGCTTATGGACAGAGGTCTTGGTACTTTTTACAAACTTGACACCGTTGCGCATGGCTTGTATCCACCAGATTTTCCCACGCTTGAAAAGATGTTTTGTATCAGTTTCTTCATCCACTTTGCGAGCCATAGCGACCTCCTGTTTCTTTGTTCGTCCTAACACAACTTAAGAAGGGCACTATTGTATCATGAAATTTGCAAAGTTACTACAATTTTACTACAAATCTTTATAAATACTTGCAGTTACAACATAAGCAGCGGACTGAAAATTCGCGTGTCGTGGGTTCGATCCCCACCCTTGCCACCACACTTTTACCCCAATAAAACCGCATGTTTATTGGGGTTTCTTCATTTATGGCGTGTGTACTGCTTTGGCGTGTTCGCCCGGCCTTTCTGCACTCGGTAACGAGTTGCAGATCTTCTTTAGGCGCCATGCCGATGCCGCCTTACCGTCCAACGGAAGGTTATACGTCAATGTGTAGGTTTGGTTGCCTTCATCATAGTCTGTCTGCCAGAAGTCATTGCCGTGAACAGCTTGGTCAAGGCGGATCTCTTTGCCATCAATGACTTCAAATAAGGCCGCATCCTTGATGGATGTTAATCCCTCAAAGCGTATCGGCACAAACCCAACGCCTCCTTTGATGCTGACATCAAGGGTAGGCTTCATCGCTTGGATGATAATCGGATATTGATTCATGACCTGCCCGCCGCGAGCCGTCACCTGCAGATCATTCCCGATGGCTTCGCGATAGGTCGTCTTCCAGGATTTCGGATTGTCCGTGATGTGCTTCCTAAATGTTTCGTTGGGACCATAGTAGTCGTCAGCAATCCGTGGCAGAGTGATCCATTCAACAGCCATCTCCACCGTGTCGCCCGGCTGAAACGCGGTTACTTCTTTGGGCGCGACTAACAGGAGGTCAAGATCGAGGCCGTCGCCATTTCGCTGAACTTTATTGACGGGCATGGAGAGCGTAGGGGATGTGAATGATTTTTTGCCGAACGTCGCTTTGTAGGAACGTATGACCAAGGCACGGCTGCCCGTTCCCCAATCTCGGCCATTAATATGTTTCGCTCCGGGGAAGGCAACCCACCAGGGTCCTTTGCCAGATAACGTAACACGGTCAATAAAAAGCTCACGCGTTTTGAGCGTACCCGGCACATTCTGTTCCGAAAGCAATCCCTCCTTATTACCATAAGCAATTTGTGGTGTCACGTATCCGCCAGTTCTTCCCATTTTATAAAACCAACTTCCCTCAACAGTCGCGTTAGCGCGGAACGTATATTTCAGGTTATTAAAGGTTCGGGCATGGTCATCTGTCCGCAATGTTTGAATTTGCGCCTTTAAAGCGACCTCGCGGTTGGCTCCATAGAATCCGTCATATCGGACATCTGAAAGACAGGGGCCATGCGATAGATAAGCAGTCGTCAAATCGCGGAAAGCTAATTTATCGCCAAGGCGGTTGGTCATTCCCAACCAGTCGCCACCCCAGCCGGCATCCGTCCAGCCCCACGGTGTTCCCTTCAGTCCGTTGCGTGCCATGAGCATGCGCACATCCGTAATAGTGATATCGACCAGACTCATGTCCATATCAAAACAGATGGTCTCGCCCCAACATCCGATCGCCAATTGGTCCCAGCGTCCATTGCCCCCTTTGCCGGTATAGCCGATCAGACTTAACTGCGCATGACTGACCGAAGGCAACGTGCCATAAAATCCGTAGGCGACACGGAGAATGTATTCCGTACGGCCTGGCTTTACGGGCAACGAAGCATACGCCATCAGATACGCACCCATCGCATGACAATGCCAATTCTTGCTGAGTTGCACAGGTATTCCAGTCGGCCGACCCTCTTTGTCGCAGAGCATCGGACAGAGTCCGGTAATATTAGCGGGCGCCCGGAAATCAAGCAGGAAGGGAACTTCCTTCGCGTTGGGCCCCGCATTGTCAAGGGTGATTAAAAAATCGTCGTAGTCCCGGATGTCCGTGTACCCCGTCTTGAACGTGCGATTGATTTTTGGCGCTGATGCGATAAAGCAGTTTTTGGCAGTCTCATACGTGACAGGAAATACATTATTAGTTCCTGATGAAACGTGAAGGGTGAGTCCATTGGCAGAGGTAATCCGGTCTTGAGCATTGTACGTAAGCGACAGGAGGTTGGTTGTCGTCGAATGCCATTGACCCGTATAGACCTTCTCCGCTTGAGACGCCAGCTTTTGTCCTTTGAGTTGAATCTTAACCTGTACATCACGCCAGCCTTCGGCGTTGGCAGGGTCGGGGGCAAGCGCAGTCGTCAAGGTCAATGAATCCGGCCATGCGACCAAGCTTAGATTACCTTTGCAGCCCAAGACCTTGCCCGTAGCATTTTGGAATTTCAAATCGACAAACTCGAAATGCTGCACGAAACGTCCAGACTCCCACATTTTTGCGGATCCCAAACGCTTGACATCCGGGTCTGTGCCTGCGGCACAACTTACAGCGCGGTATTGCTCGCCAGCCACATCGACCGTAATAACGACTTCTGCCGGTGGTAGTTGATATAAGTGTTCGGTGCCGGAACTTAGCGCAGCCTTATAACTCAAAGCCTTCTTCGGTGTGAGAGCAAAACCAGCTTTTGAAAAGTCCGCCAAGTTCAGTGTTAAGTTATATGTACTGGCTTGGATCGCCAGTATTTCAGGGCTTATGTCGGCCTTATGTTTCCGCCACCCATTCAACCAGCAGGAATAGGTGTAGCCGGACGTACTTAAAGCGGGTGTTGATGAATTTTCTTTAGGGGTCGACGGCGTATCGCACCCACACAGAACGGAGAGTAGCGAGATAACGAGCAAGAGGGAATAATGTTTTTTCATGGGGTTTCTATTTTGAATGGCTAAACGCACTTGTGATTTGTGACAAATGGACGCCGAGTTTTGCTTTGGCAATTGCGTCGAGTTCTGATGGAGTTCCCTGGAGATGAATCGTACGCATGATGTGGCGCATCGTCCCTCCTGGCTTGAGCATGGCGGCGG
>JBAXOG010000231.1:0-5084 GCA_037133395.1 bacterium
TGTCAAAACAACACATCCAAATATTTCGGTGTCATGAATTATGACGCAACGCGGGAGCGGAGAAGTTGTCCTAAAAAAGATTGCAGACGGGGGACGTATTTGCTATCTTTTGCGGCCGTTAATTGAATAAAAAGGAGATATCTTATGTCGAAGAAAAATCATGTGTTCAAAGCCGAAATTCAACAGGTACTCGATCTTGTTATCCATTCCCTTTATTCAAAAAAAGAGATCTTCCTGCGCGAACTTATCTCCAATGCGTCGGATGCTATTGACCGCGCCCAGTATCTCGGACTGACCGACAAGTCGGTTGTAGCAGATGCCCCGCAATGGAAAATTGACATCATCGCGGATAAAGATGACCGCACACTTATGATTTGCGATAACGGCATGGGGATGAACGAGGAAGAGATGGACAAGAACCTCGGTATTATCGCCAGCTCAGGGACGAAGGCCTTTACGGAAGCGCTTAAGGAAAAGAAAGAGGTCAATGTACCCGAACTTATTGGTCAATTCGGCGTCGGCTTCTATTCCGCCTTCATGGTCGCTGAAGAGGTCACCGTCATTTCACTCCAGCGCGGAGACGACCAAAAGGCGATGCGCTGGAACAGCACGGGCAACGGCACCTACTCCCTTGAAGACGCAGCACGCGACAAACCCGGCACGACCATTGTCCTGAAAATACGCGAAGGCATGGATGAATACTTTGATGCATGGCGCATTCGTGAGCTTGTGACCAAGTATTCTAATTTTATCTCCTATCCAATTCGCTTTGGCGAAAAGGGCGAAGCACCCAAAGATGATGCGGAAGCGCTCAATACCATGAAGGCTTTATGGAAGCGCAGCAGGAGCGATGTGAAGCCTGAAGAATACGATGAGTTTTACACACATCTGACGCATGACCACCAAGCTCCGTTAAAGGTCATTCCCGTTTCCGTTGAAGGTCAGATTGAATTCAAGGCGTTGCTTTTCATCCCGAAGTCCGCCGGCATGGATCTCTTCATGCCCAATAACAAACACGGACTTAACCTGTATGTCCGCAATGTCTTCATTGGATCGGACATTGAGTTGCTGTTGCCAGAATACCTGCGCTTCGTCAAGGGTGTGGTTGACTCCAGCGATCTGCCCCTCAATGTCTCGCGTGAAATGCTCCAAGATGACGCTGTCATCCGTAAGATCAAGAGTAACATCACAGGCAAGATTCTTTCCACGCTTGCAGAGATGCAGAAGGATGCGGCAGCGGATTATACGACCTTCTTCACCTCCTTCGGACGTATCCTGAAGGAAGGCCTTCATTTTGACTGGGAGAACACAGACAAAATCAAGGGACTTGTCCTTTTCCGTTCCGCCAAGACAGAGAACAATGGTTTTATCTCATTAAAGGATTATGTGGCTGCCATGCCGGAATCACAGAAGGAGATCTATTACTTGGTCTCTGATGATCTCCAGACCGCCAAGCAATCCCCTCATATCGAGGCTGTTTCACAATACGGCTATGATGTTCTCTTTCTCACGGATCCCGTTGACTCCTATATTATTGACCGCCTTTCAGACTTTGAGGGCAAGAAGTTGGTCGCTGTGGACAAAGGAAATCTCGAACTGGGAAGCGACGAAGAAAAGTCCGTGGCCAAGCGTAAACTTGAAGATGCGGCCACGGAATACAAAGCTTTAACCGATCTCATCAAAGAACAACTGAAAGAGGAAATCGGAGAAGTTCGCTTCTCGCCGCGTCTGACCGATTCAGCATGTTGCCTTGTCGCCTCTGATCATGCGATGAACGCGAGTATGGAACGGCTTATGCGTGCCATGAATCAGGATGTCCCGAAGCAGACGCGCATCCTCGAACTCAATGCGGGTCATGCACTCATCAAGAAGATGAACACCATGTTCGCGGCTAATGCGGCAGACCCGCTGTTGAAGGATTATGCTGACCTACTCTTCGGACAAGCGTTGCTTGGCGAAGGCAATCCGCCTAAGGATCCGCAACGCTTCACACGCCTCGTCACCGACCTGATGACGCGTGGGTAAGGGACGTAGCGCAGGCACTCTTTTCAATCAAGCACGTCACGAAGCATCTTGTGCATCAGTTCTGCGTCAATCGGTTTGGAGATGTAGCCATCAAAGCCATGGGATAGGATCGTCTCCCGGTCGCCTTTCATCGCACTGGCTGTGACGGCAATCACTGGGATGCCCCGCAACGTATCATCTCCCTGGATCGCCTCCAGCACCGCAATGCCGTCCATGCCGGACATCGCGATGTCCGTGAGAATGATGTCCGGCTGGCGCGCTCGTGCCAATTCCACGCCAGGCTTGCCATCCTCAGCTTCGATAACCTCATAATGATCAGACAACAAGGCTCTGACTGTGCTCAGGTTATCGGGGTTATCCTCGATAATCAGCACGACGGGCTTGCCAGACTGTGCAGGACGGCGACGGCGAGGCCGTGACAGAACAGGCGTTTGAGGAGGCGCGACCATCCGGCTCACCTCGGTCAGTAAACCGTCTTTGTGGATGTCGCCCTTTTGAATCAACTGGTGGATGTGGTTGCCCGTGAGAAAACTCAACTCGTCCCGGGTCACAAGCTTAGCAGTCAGGATCAGGACGGGCAGGTGAGCTGTACGCTCCATACCTCGGATGGCTTTAAGCACTTCAAAGCCATCCACCTCCGGCATCATCAGATCAAGGATCATGGCATCGGGCAGGGTTTGGGCGATTTGAGCCAAAGCCTCCTGGCCATTGTGCGCCACCACGACACGATACCCCTGGGTCTGGAGAATGTCGGCTAACTGAATGATGGCGGATTCGTTGTCTTCAACCACCAGTATGGTTTGACCTTGGCCAAGTGGCACGGGCATTAAACCCGTGAGGCGTTTACTGGAATAACGTCCTGTTTCATGTGACTGGTCAATGCTCGGCAATGCCAGTTTCAGCGGTATCTGAAGGGTAAAGGTCGAACCCTGACCTAACGTGCTCTCCACCGTGATGCAACCGTCAAGTAACTTGGCGTATTTCTTCGCGATGGCCAGTCCCAGACCCGTGCCGCCATACTTACGAGACGTACTGTCGTCGGCCTGACGGAACTCGTCGAAAATGTACGGCACCTGTTCTGCGGAAATGCCAATACCTGTGTCGGTCACAGCGATCCGCATTTCCGACCGCTTCACCTCAGCGGCAACCGTAATCTGACCCTTCTCAGTAAACTTGACCGCGTTGCCAATAAGGTTCTGCAGGATGTGCCGCAGTTTATCAGGATCCGTGGTAATCAACGGCAAATCAACTGACACCTGATTGAGCAGGGCGATCTTCTTTTCGATTGCCTGCGGCTCGATCATGGCCACGAGTTCATCGGCCAGTTCGCGGACAGAACAGTGACTGACACTGACCTCCTCCCGGCCTGCTTCAATGCGCGAGAGATCGAGAATGTCGTTGATCAGGGCGAGCAAGCCTTTGCCGTTACGCTCGATAATTTCGAGGTAGCTTTGCTCTTCTAATGGAAGGGTCGCGGCCAAGCGACGCCTCAGGACACCCGATAGGGCGATCACCGAGTTAAGCGGTGTGCGCAACTCGTGGCTCATATTCGAGAGAAAGGCGCTCTTCAGCCGGTTAGCCTCGCCGAGTTGCCGTTTCTGCATCTCTAGCTCGGTGTTTTGAACGGTCATCTCAGCCGCTTGCGATACCAGCTCCCGCTTCTGTGTGCCCAACTCACGGTTCTGTTGCTCGAGTGTCGCTGCCAAGACTGTACTTTTTTGGAAGGCCAACACACCATTCATGCGTGCGGTCAACACACTCCAGATGTGGTGAACCAGCCGGACGGCCGCCGCATCGTAGGCCCGAATGCTAGCGAGGGAGATCACCGCCAACACCGATTGCTCGGACAGGACGGGAATGGTCAGAATTTCCCTCGGCTGAAACTCGCCGCTCACCGCAGCAAAAGCGAAACGTGAATCCACCGGAATATCGGTGATGCGCTGAATTTTGCGCGCAACCAGTGTCGTGCCCAACTCGCCCTCCAATGCCGTGGCAGAAAAATTGGCGCGCGCGCCAACACCTAGCCCGATAGATTCAAAATGCTCGAACGCAGTCTTGTCATCATTTAAAAAATAGATGGCGCCCACCTGCGACCCAGTATGTTCGAGCAACGCCTTGAGCAACTCGCGGCAGAACGTATGCACCTCGTCCTCCCGGAGCATAACCCCCGCGAGCAGCGCCGCGTTCTCGTTGCTCTTCAGTTCTGCCTGAATGGTTGCGGCCATGGTATTGAACAAGTCAGACAGTTCTCCGAACTCGTTGGCGGATGAATACTCGCACCGGTCATCCAACCTGCCCTGCCGGAACGCTTCCGTCGCAGCCTTCAACGCCTCAAGCGGCTCTTTGACCCTCTTCATCATGAGCCAAGCCACGATCAGGGACAGCAGGAGAATGAGTGTGACAAAAAAGAGCAATTGACTTTTGATGGCGTTGTCCTGCTCCATGGCAGCTGCGTAGAATCTGTCGCCACGATTTTTGGCAAACTCGCTCACTTCCCTGATCTCACTCATAATCTTATTAACTTGGCTACTCTCCGCACCGTTCGATCGGATGCGGCTGGAGGCCTCTGCAATCTTCCCCTCCCTGAGCAGGCGACAGGTTTCTTCGCGAATAGCTTTCCACTGGACAAAGCATTTTTCAACGTCTTCAATATCGCCCCTCGGTCCCAGATAACGGTCCCAGAGAATATCAAACTGCCTTACGATTGCGGCCTCGTGGGTGCCAATACTTTGAAGTAAGGGGATTCGCTCCTGATCACTCTCGACCCGGACCAGTTCATTCATACACTGACGCATGTCTAAAATATTGAGCGTGAGCGTATCGAGTGCCCTGCGGACTTGGAGCGGATGGTCATAGAGATTCTTTGTGGTGAGCCAGAGCCTGTCCGCCTGAACCCAGGAAAGGGCACCGAGGGCCATCACAAGAAACAGGATAGAGCCCAGTCCCAAGCGCAGTTGCGTACCAATCTTCATGTCTTTCAGTTTCATGCATTTTCTCCTATGCTTTTATATTTGTCTGGCTGGCCGGCAGCACGCAGTAACGCATTGACCTCTGCCTTA
>JBAXOG010000232.1:0-5064 GCA_037133395.1 bacterium
GTCAAAACCGACGAGCATCATATTTCCAGTGCTCGTATTAGGCATTGATTGGTTGTGGTGTCCCCGTTTGAGTGACACGGCATGGGCGATGCGCATGGTACTGGTGTTACCCTTTTTTGTGATTTCGCTCTTGGGTGGTTCTATGGGATGGATCGCGCATGCCGAGGTCAAGCCCATGTATATCCCGTTTTTTGTCACCCCATTGCTTGCGGCGCTTAATTTGGGGGCCTATTGCTGGAAGACAATAATTCCCGTTTATTTGCATTATCCATACCTCTTCATACGAGCCCTGCCGTCCTGGTATGTATTTTTATCCATGGGGGTTGGTGTGGCCATATTCTGGTTGTTTATCATGTTCAGTTCCGCCATTCGGCGTAAGCACCGCGAACTATTTGGGATAGGGGTTCTTTTCTTCGTATCGTTGATGCTCGTTCTGTTCCGTCCGGTCGGATGGCAAAGCCATGCGGACCGATTCATCTATTTGGCTGGGATATGGGTGTCCCTGGGCATCAGTCTGTGGCTGGCGCGACAACCAACGAAACGATTCTGGGGTGGTGTTCTGATGTGTGGGGTGGTCTGTATTCTTTTTGGGCGTTTATCATGGCGGCAAGCAGCCTATTGGAAAAATGACGCAGCGTTGTTTGCGAGGGCGGAAGCGTGTTCTAATCCAGGCATGAACGTCTTTGCAAACAAAGGGTTGATGCTGGAGTCGTATCGGCGCAGAGATTTGAGAGCATGCTTGGCAATAGCTCAGAAACAGCGGATCGCATGGATGGACCACTATGTGAGCGGTATGGTTCCCATGCTGGTGTTACTTTCGTATGAGCAGCGGAGAGGGGATATCGTGCGTAAAATACACGATGATTTACAGCAAAGCTATTTGATCCATTTGCAAAAAAGAGTCTCGAAGGTTTCCGATAGTCGAATGACTCCACTGTACCCCGATAGTTCTGGGCTATCTTTCCCCATGCAGATTAACAACAACGCGATGCTTGCCGATCCTGCAGCAGAAGAGCATGAAATAATCAGACAGTTTTATATGGGTTCGATTGACTTTTGCAAACTTGTGATGGAGATACTGGACACTAAAGACATCCATCAAGCCAAGCAACGGCTAATGATCGAACTTGAGCGGAATCCCAGAAGTACTGATTTGCGGTATTTGGAAGGTCTCTTGTCAAAGCAGGCACGTGATTTCGAAGGCATGAAGAAAGCTTGGGAGTTTTGCTTACGAAATGCTCCCACCTATGCGTTTCTGGAGAAAGAGATGCGAGAAAGCCGTCAATAATGACGGCAGCCGGAGAGAGCTTCCAATAATGGAAGCAGCCGTAATAAACGGGGGGGGGCTATGAAAATAGGGCAGAGGGCGGAGTGGCATGACTACAGGGGCGTGGGGTTTTATATGCTCACGTTGACTGTCGCGGGGCGGCGTCCGCTCTTCGGGCAGGTGGTTGCGCCTGGTGCCATGGTGCTTTCTCCTGCCGGTCATCAGGTGCTGGAGGCATGGCGCGCCATGCCGTCCTTTACGCCGCAGATCGAGACCTCCACGCTCTGCGTGATGCCCGACCATCTGCATGGCATCCTTTATGTGCGTGAGCCATTGGCGCGTCCGCTGGGTGCGGTAGTGCGTGGTTTTAAGAGCGGTGTGACTGCAGCCTTGCGTAAAGCCACAGGCAACCCGGCGCTTGCGGTCTGGGAGGATGGCTTCTATGACGGAGTCGCGCTGGAACCGGCCTCCATTCAGGCGTGGCATCGCTACATTCTGGACAACCCCCGTCGTCTCTGGCTGAAGCGCCAGCATCCTGATCTCTTTGTCCGGGTGAACACCCTTGAGCACCCGCGGTTGCCAGCGTTGCCTGACGGGCAGAAGTGGGCGGGGTATGGCAACCTCTTTCTGCTGGACAAGCCCGAGTTGGTGGCGGTGCGCGTGTCACGCAGCGCCACGCAAGACGAGATCGAGCGCATCGCCAGCACGATGGCGGCCAAGATCAGCAGCGGGGCAGTGGCGGTCTCGCCCTTTATCTCGCCGGGCGAGCAGGCGGTCGTGGCGAAGATAGCCTCCAATAATGGAGGCAGCAGTAATAAGAGCAGCGGTAATAAGAGCGGCCTTATTACTGCGGCTGGGCATTGTTGCCCTGCATCTCCTGCGCGGTCTCCGGCTGCTGCCATTATTGGCAGCTCTCCCGGTGGTGTGATTGTGCTCAAGCATGGCGGCTTTCCGCCGCTGTATAAGCCAAGCGGGCTGTACTTTGACTTGTGCGTTGCAGGGCGGCTGTTGGTGCTGTCGGCCTTTGCGTATAGCAGCCGCAAGCAGCCCCTCACGCGTGAGCAGTGCCTAGCCATGAATGGGTGGTGTGAGAAGCTGGCCAATAATGGCCAGCCGCAGTAATAAGAAGCGCCTTTATTACGGCTGCTGCCATTATTGGCAGCTCTCTCACGGCTGCGGCTCTTATTACCGCGGCTGGCCATTATTGGCCAGCATCTCCGCTTTCTCACTTGCGCCTTTTCCTGCGTTTCTGCTAAACTAAAAAAACTATGAAAAACTTTAATTACACAGCCCGCGACCGGGCAGGCGCGACGAAGCGCGGGAGCTTGAAGGCTATTGACCGCAATGCAGCCTTGCATGAACTTGCGGCACAAGGAATGGTGACGCTTTCGATTACGGAAGGAGTTGCAAAAAAGGCCTCCGGGTTTTCTAACATGAAACCATTCATGATTGCAGGCGGAATAGCGGCTGTCCTGGTTGGCGTGTTCGTTGCATTTTACCTGTTGTCGAAGAACTCGGATGGCAAGGCTAATAATAAGCCCAAAAAGGCTCAGGGAGTACAACAGACTGTCAGGAAAACGCAGCCAAAAGCTGGAACAAATCTTAACCCCAAACCAAGCAAGAGCGACCCCGGCAATACTGGCGTTAAGGCACCGGCCACACTGCCAGCACCTGTCACATCTGCTGTCAAACCAGTCGTCGCGGGAGATGCACCGCCTATTCGTGGTGCCCAGCAGCGACTCGCTGACGCCATCAAAGCGGGTGAACGTATTACCCCATTATTTAATCGTGAATCGGAAAACATCCTTTCGCTTTACACGAAGCCTGGTCTTGGCGTGGTGCCACATCCACTCCCGGATGATTTTGATGAGGATATGCGGAAGGCTTTGAAGGAGAATATCGTTATTACCGACAAAGACACGCCTGCGGAGGAACAAGAAAAAGAGTTGGTTGCTTGGTTAAAAGATGATGTCCGTAAATATCTTGAAAATGGCGGGACGGCCACAGACTATATTGCAAAAATGACTCAAAAGCATGACGCGGATGAAAAAGTTTATTCAGAGGCGCGTAACCTCTTAAGCGAGTACATTCAGAAGGGGAACAGCGACGAAGCGTTGGCGGCACATACCGCGTTAAACGAAGAATTAAAGTCTCGGGGCATTGTTCCGATGCCTCTTCCGGGACGGCTCAGAAGAGAGTTAATGAATAAGAAATAATTAATAAGGGGAAATGGATATGAAATGGACAGCTCTTGTGTACAGGGTTGGGGTGATGCTTTTAATAACGTCCGTTGGGCTAGGTCAACCAGCGACACCAAACACGGCTGTTGCCAAACAGTCACCTGCTGAGATACAGACCCTGCGCATGATACGTGCTGGCGGGCCGGCAGTACGGCGCGATCCGGGTGCCAGCATCCAGCTCATTGATGCGCGGCAAGCGGGTGCGCCCTGCGACCTCGGCTCACTGATCAACGAGTTGGAATCAGCTTTTGGAATCAGTTTTAGCGTGACTAAAAAGCCGGCACTAAAAGATGAAACACCTATGAAGATAGCTCGCGCCGCCTTGCAAGACAAGGGTGTCGGGGTTGCCATCATTGTTTTGGAGGAGGGAATGGATGCCCCGATGCTGTCTGTTTTTCCAGAGGACAGGATGGCATTTGTCAATGCGACGCGCATTTGTGCAGGGGCAAATAAGGAGGTGTCAGAAAAGCGTATTTCCACGGAAATTTGGCGGGCGATTAGTTTTGCGGCTGGAGGCGTGAACTCGTATGCGCCACATTGCGCCCTCTCTTCCACGGTACTTGAACCCAAGGATATTGACCAGTTGAGTGCGCGTGTCGCAAGTCCCGAAGTCTGCGAACAGGTTTCTAAATCCGCAGAAAAACTTGGCCTTGCCAGAGTCAAAGTCACTACGTACCGCATGGCTTGCATGCAGGGCTGGGCGCCGATGCCTACCAATAGTTTTCAGAAGGCGATTTGGGAAGAGGTGAAGGCGAAGAAAGCGGCAGGGAAGGTCGTAAAATAGGGGAAAGGATTTAGCATGGGACAATGGATCAAATATGGGATTCTTGCCGTTGTAGTTGTGGTATTTGTGCGTTTTGGCTCATGGCCCATCGATAAACAGCCGGCTCCTTCACTTAGCCTTGCTTCGGCTTGGATGTGCGAGAAGTTTGCAAATGGGATGGGTATTGAAGTCGAGCGGAATGGTTTGAAAATTGTTGCTGTCAACCCTAGCTATAATCAGTACCGGCTGGCTTTTGTCGAGGATGGAGCATGGCAAATTAGAGGGACGATTTCTGCGTTGATCATTCTTATGAGTTTTATTTTTCTAACAGGGCGCTTCTCCGGTATTGGAATACTTGCGTCTTTAACAATGATCGTGTTCTTTCATATCGTGCGGCTCATGCTGCTTGCTATATTGCCGATCATGGGATCGTTCGACTTTGTCGATAATGCAACGCGAGTGGGATATATTCTTTGCACATCACTATCGATGTTGTCTGTTTTAAACTCAACGAGTGTGCGCAAAAAAGGTAAGCTTAAAAACGCACCTTTGGTCCCAGAGGAAAAACTTCCAACGCTGAACGTTTAATTTAAGAAATGCGCGAATGCGCGAATTCGGGAATGCGGGAATGGGAGGGGCATCGGCCTCGATGCCCGCAGCGGACGGCGAGGCCGCCGTCCCTCCCGGGACATTGTGCGATGACCGCGGCGGACGGCGAGGCCGCCGTCCCTCCCGGAAAGTCCCTCCCGGAAAGGCTATTGCAATGGACAAACTTCCTGAACGAATGCATCCTG
>JBAXOG010000233.1:0-5058 GCA_037133395.1 bacterium
GGACTGGCCCGAGAACCTGACCCAGGCCGCTAAGGCGAAGGTCACGGCGTATGCCCCAACCCTGCCAATACAGTTTGCCTTATGCGTGTTCAAGAAGGAGTATGACAACGCAAGGCACTATGAACCGCAATGTGATTAACCGTAAAAATGAACAAGAGAAAGAAAGAGGTGAGAGTATGACAATGAACCGCAATGTGATTAACCGTTCAGGTTTCCTTGTGGTGGTGGTATCAGCCATCGGCCTGGCGCTGAACTCCGCCGAGGCGGCCACGAAGAACTGGGCGAACGCGGATATGACGTGGCCGCCGGGCGCGTCACAGGAATGGTCAATCCCAAGCAACTGGAACTTGGGCACGGCGCCGTTGGCCGGGGACATCATCAATCTCGCCCGGTATTCGGCGGGGTGGATCCCGAGCGTTGTCTATTTGAACACCGCCACCCCGGCGTTCGCGGACTATATCACATTGGCCAGCAACAAGTTATACGTTGGATCAAGCGGCGTCCTTAATTCCGCGAGCCAAATCCAGATGGGGCAGGGAACCTACATGTATGTCGCGACCGGCGGACAAGTGAAGCCGACCACCGGTTTTAACATCAACGCTCTTTCCAGTACGGTGGATTCAAGGGGCACCATTACGTCCGCTGACGGTGCCGCAAATTTCTATATTAACATCAGCGCCGGCGGCACGCTGAATGTGCTCGGAGGCGCCGTCTCCACCACGCGATCCTATGGCAGCGTTATTCTGGGTCCCGGAGTGGCTTTGCCTGTGGCGGGAACCATCAGGCAGTCAGGCGGCACAGTCACGACCAGCGTTTTGTCGCTGACCCCGGGCGGCGTGTACGAGATCAGCGGCGGCTCGGTGGCGGGCACCAACACCTCCAACGGTCTCTATTTCAATTCCGCGGATGCGACCTCCGGTGGAACCGGCGGCACGTTTCGTGTCGTCGGTGCCGGCGCCACCGGCGTCACCTTCGGCGGGATGCGCTATCTCGGCGCGTACGACCGCACCAATGCCACGTGGGCCTTTGTGTTGGATAACAGCGCGGGCCACATTTCAAATGTTGTTTTTACCGCCCTTGGCAACAGCGGGGCGACCCTCCGAGATGGCGCGACCTTGAGTGTCGGGCTGCGCGGAGGGGTTCTGCTCACAGGGACCAACGCTTTCACGCTTATCCAGCGGGTCGCCACCCCCACTGATACCGGTTGGCGCGTCGGCCCGGGACCGTTGTGGACCGACACTACGTCGAGTGACAAGACCAAGATCAATATCGCGATGAACAGTAGCGCCAACAAGGGCACGATCAATAGGGGGGGGACGGTGACCTTCACGCCGGCAGCGAGCGGCTATGTGGCTCTGACCAATATTAGCACAGCGGTACCGCTCTTGCTTCAGCTCCAACTCACGGGCGGAACATTGGCCAACCTGACGAACGCACTAACCGCGGCAGGCATTCCCTATCAACCGGGCAGCGGCGGTTACAATGTGCGCCTCACCCTGAATCCCGTCGTGTCCGGTGCGAAGTACTTCGCGTGGGATTTGAGCGCCATCGACCCCGCCATGTCGGTACAGAGCCTCCAGACCCCGCCCAAGGGTACGATGATTTCGATCCAGTAGCGTACGCCTGGAACAACGTCGCGAGCTTTGTCGACAGGGCTCACAACAAAGGTGAAGAGCTGTTGTCGAAAGAACAGGGAGAATTCTCATGAACAGGTACATTGATCGACGACCTTGGCGTTTCGTTTCCACACTGTCGGCGAGTATGTGTGGTGCCGCCGCGCTTGCATTATGGGCGCATGGCGTGGACGTCGCCGCAACCGCTGACGCTGACCCGGTGGCGGACCGCGCCCGGGTCTGGGCGGAACGCAACTCGCCGGCGGCGGTCGAGGCGGCGGCTAAAGGCCTGTTTGACCTGCGGATAGGACGTATAAGCTGCATTTTCGAAGGGCAGCGGGATACGGCAAAGTCGGATAAAGGCGCTTCTGTCAAGTCGTTGGAGGGCTGAAAGGGCGCGGGTCCGGTCGGTTCGGGCGTTTTTTGAGGCCCGGCGTTGACGACGGGCACCGAAAGACGTATTTTGGGGACGTTTTACGGTCGGGAAGGGAAAGCCGGTCGGACGTGCGGGCGCGCGGTCAGGCGCTGGGCAGTTTCACGCACTGGGCCATGAATGCGGCGATCTCGTGGACCTTCCCGATGATTGCCGCTGTCGCCGGCTGGACGGCCTTCGCGTTCTACGCCTTGTGCATGGTCGGGCAGCTTGTCTGGGTGTTACTGGTCATGCCGGAGACGAAGGGCGTGTCGCTGGAGAAGATTCAGGAAAAGATGGGGATCAATTAATAACAAAAAAAGGGGGACAATCAATGAAAGTAACAGCTAAGTTTCTAACAATGACGGCACTTTTGGCAGGTTCCGCAGTGGCCGGGCCGGCCTCGGCGACGGACAAAACACTGATGGCGTGGGTCGCGCCTGCGAATCTGGACCAGCAAGGCGGCAGCGTGCTGACGATCCAGAGCGGGGAACGGTTTGATGCCATCGTGCTCGGCGAACGGGCTCGCGGCAAGTGGATGGCGGGCAGCGACGGGTTCAGCCGCACGCAGGGTAATCAGAACGCGAATGCGACTGAGACCGCTGGGACTAACACGCTGGTGCAACTCGCAATCGTGTATCAGGGCAACGAAGTCCGCCTCTACCGCAACGGAGAGGTGTACGCCCAGTACAAGGCGCAGAATGTGGATCTGCTGAATGCTGGAAATTCCATCGCAGTGTTTGGTCTGCGACATATCGGCTCAAGCTCGGGCACGCCATTCGCCGGAACGATAGACGATGCGCGCATTTACGGGCGGGCGCTGACGGTGCAGGAAATCCAAACCTTGAAGCCCAACGTGGCATCGGACATCCCGCCGCTGGCGTGGTGGGATTTTGAGGGCGAGACGGTGAAGGACCGGGCCGGCCGCTTTACCCATTACGCGGCTTCGGGCGAGGCAAGGATCAAGAATGGACGACTCGTGCTGGCCGGGAAGGGGTATCTGGTTGCGGCGCAGTCCGAAGCCCAGGCGAAGCAGGCCACACTCACCGCGCCACCACCCAAGCCCACGGGGCCGTATGTGCCCGAGACGCCGATTTGGCCTGACCAACCGCCCGTGAATTGGTTGACATTCCACTTGGCTCACCCGGGGCCGGGATCGGCCATGCCGGGCGATCCGAACTGCATGTTTGATTACAAGGGCAAGGTGCATCTGCACTACATCTACCGTAACGCCTGGGGCTACGTGTTCGGCCACGTCTCCAGCGACGACATGGTGCGTTGGACGTGGCACAAGACGGTGCTGGCGCCGCCGACAACAGGTCACGGCATGTTCAGCGGTACGGGCTTTTATACCAAAGAAGGGCGGCCTGCGATCATCTACCACGGGCAGGGATCGGGACGCAATCAGATCGCCGTCGCAGAGGATGACCAACTGGATCAATGGAGCAAGCCATGGAAACTGGAACCGAAGATCCGCCCGGATCAGGATGGCAGCAAGATCGCGAATTGGGATCCGGATGCCTGGCTGGATGGCGACACGTATTATGCGCTCTCTGGAGGGAACCCGGGCAGCGGAAAACCACCCACGCTGTTCAAGTCTAAAGATTTGATGAGTTGGGATTACCTCGGCCTGTTTCTCGACCACGACATGCCGGACGTGCTCAAAACCGAAGACATTTCGTGCCCGAACTTCTTCAAGATCGGCAACAAGCACATGCTGCTCTGCATCAGTCACAATCTTGGCTGCCGATACTACCTCGGCGATTGGAAGGACGAGAAATTCACGCCGGACTTCCACGCGCGGATGGCATGGAACGGAAGGAACTTTTTTGCGCCGGAATCTGTGCTGACCCATGACGGGCGACGGGTGATGTGGGCATGGCTTGTGGGGCTGACGATTCAGCCTACCGGGGTACAGTCGCTGCCGCGCGAGCTGGAACTGCCGTCTGACGGCGTGTTGCGGATTCGTCCGTTGCGTGAGCTTGCTAAACTGCGTTACGATTTCAAGAGCCGCGAAAACGTGGCCGTGAAGCAGGGCGCGCCCGCGGCGCTCAGCGAAGTGACGGGCGACGCAGTCGAGATGGAGGTCACGTTTGCGGCACCCGTGCCGAAAGAGGTCGGAATCACGTTGCTGGGTGACGAGCGGGGCGAGGGAGGGATGAGCATCATTGCCGGTTCAGGGCGCAAGACGCTGAGCGTGGGGTCGGTCGTGGCGCCCTTCGAACTGAAGGACAACGAAGAGCTGACGCTACGAGTGTTCATCGACAAGAATCTGGTGGAGGTCTTTGCCAACGACCGGCAAGCCGCCGTGTTCGCGGTCAAGTCAGTACGGGCCGAACCGAAGGTGTCGCTGTATGCCAAAGACGGCGATGCGCTCGCACGCTCCGTCAAGGCATGGCGTCTGCAGACGATCTACAAGCCGGAGCCAATGGCGAAATGACGGAGTTGCGAGTCGGTCTACTGCTGGTTTGAGTTGGCTTAACGTTTTCGGCATTCTTATGCCTTTAAATCGTTTTGCAAGGGGGAGGTCGCTATGAGTCGGCTTATTATTGCTTTGGGATACTATCAGGGACAGTGCTTTTACGGGGCGAGATTAACGAAATGGGGGAACGAATGAAACGATCATTAGCGGCAAGTGTCATGTCGATTGGTCTTGGAGCTGTGTGTTTTTCCGCCGAAGTAAAATTTGATTTTGAAACAGGGGATCTTCAGGGTTGGCAGGTGGTTGACGGCAAGTTCGGGAAACTGATTACTGACCGTGAACAACTGCTCGACGGTCCTTATCCAAACGGCAAGGGGGGCAAGTATTTTCTGTCCACATGCGATACGCCAGAAGGAAAGCCCAATCGCACCTACATGGGCGTGATCGAGTCGCCAGTCATTCTTCTTTCGTCACCTGATATTTCAATGCGCGTGACGAGGATCGACTGGAAAAGCGGTGTCTCCATATTCGAGGTTGGAAAAAATCCTCTAAAATCTGGTTCTTCACGGTTTGTCGAAAAAATCATATAGCCTTTCGAATGTCAGTTGACG
>JBAXOG010000234.1:0-5019 GCA_037133395.1 bacterium
GCGAATTGAACTCGCTATGGGCGGCGTGATTGCAAACAACTCGGAACTGCGCCCGGTACAAATAAGGTTGCTCTCTGTGGTATTGCAAAGGGAAGGGGTGTATGCCATACTTATAAAAATCAAATGGATGCACTATGGGAATGATTTATTTTGTCAGCGGAATTGATACGGATGCAGGTAAGACGGTAGCGGTCGGCCTGATGGCGCGCTTTTTAATGAAGCAAGGGGTACGCGTCATTACCGCCAAGTTGGTTCAAACAGGAAATGACGGTTTTTCAGAAGACCTCTTGAAACATCGTACAATGATGGGTATTGATGCCTTCGAAGAGGATAAGGAAGGCTTGACCGCACCCCAGATCTTTAAGTTCCCGGCTTCCCCGCATCTTGCTGCGCGATTGGAAGGTCGCAAGGTGGATGTCGCTGCGATACGCAACGCCATGCGCCGGTTAGCGGCACGCTATGACATTGTGTTAGTAGAGGGGGCAGGGGGGGTGGCGGTTCCATTGACGGACGCGCTACTGACGATTGATTTTGTTGCGCAAGAAAAGTGGCCGATGATTCTCGTGACCTCTGGCAAGCTTGGCAGTTTAAATCACACGATTCTTTCGTTGGAAGCGGCTGCGCATCGCCATGTGCCCGTAGCGGGAATTATTTACAATTATTGTGCGTCGGCACATCCACTTATTGACAGCGATACACCCTTGATGCTGGGTCGGTGGGTGGATCGGCTTGTCAAAATCCCAGAAGTTAATTTCGCCGCGCTTCCTGATATTGATTTTTCGACGATTTTTGAATGAGGTCGTATGACACTTGAAAAGAAAATGCACATTGATCGAGACCATGTCTGGCATCCTTACGCTTCGATCTCTGCTCCGCCTGCGGTCAACTTTGCTGTTTCTGCCCATGGCGCGAAGATTCGTCTGGAGGATGGGACGGAACTCATTGATGCGATCTCCAGTTGGTGGTGCGTAGCACATGGGCATAACCACCCTGTTATTGTCGACGCCATCCGCGAACAGGCGGAGCGTATGACGCATGTGATGTTTGCGGGATTTACGCATGAGCCTGCTATTAAACTGGCCGATGCGCTGATGAAACAGTTGCCAGCGGGCCTCGACAAGATATTTTTTACAGATTCCGGCTCGATCGCGGTTGAATGCGCGGCAAAGATGGCAGTTCAATATCAGCTTGCTCGTGGACATGAAAAGCGTTCCAGACTCGTGGCGTTGAAGGGCGGATACCATGGCGACACACTGGGCGCGATGGCGCTGAGCGACCCCAATGGAATGCACACGCTTTTTAAAGGCATGTTGCCGACCCATTTCTTTGCAGAACAACCGAAGATTCGCTTTGGAGCAGCAATGAATGATGCTGATTTCGATTCAATGCGGGTGTTGATGGATGAGCATGGCGATGAAATTGCGGCAGTTATCGTTGAGCCGATCTTCCAAGGTGGCAATGCAATGTGGTTTTATCATCCCGAATATCTGCGTATGTTGCGTAAAGCCTGTGAGGAGAAGGGCATCTTGTTAATTTTTGATGAAATCGCGACAGGTTTTGGACGGACTGGAAAACGCTTTGCTCTGGAATATGCGGGGGTGATACCGGACATCCTGACAATCGGGAAAATCTTGACAGGTGGAAGTATTTCATTGGCAGCCGCGATTACGACACGACACGTTGCCGAGACCCTTTGTGATGGAGCTGCCGGCGCATTTATGCATGGACCAACTTACATGGCCAATCCGATCGCTTGTGCGGCAGGATGTGCCGCGATGCGTGTGATGGATTCGTATGATTGGCAGAGCGCTGTCCTCCGTATAGAACATGAATTAGAAGATCAGTTGGAGCCCTATCGCCGATATACAAACGTCAAGGATGTGCGCGTACTTGGCGCGATAGGCGTATTGGAACTTAATGAACTGCCAACGCCTGAACGTGTCCAAGCCGTTATACGGGAAACAGGTGTCTGGCTTCGTCCCTTCGGCCATTTTCTCTATACGATGCCCCCATTTGTGACTTCTTCTGAAGAAATGCTCCAGATCACGCAGGCTATGGGGCGGTTGGTCGAGTCTTAAAAAAATTCAGTTGACTCGCACCCGCAGGCATTCGGGGGTTGACAATTTTGCTCCTTACTCGCATAATAGATTTTTAAATGTAATTACAATTATGAAGATAAAAAAAATGAAGCCAGCCGTTACGAAACACGGGCCAAGAACTGGCGTTGACGAGGCGAAGGAAGAGGTCGTCAATTTGACCGCTAGCTTCCCAATTGTGGGTATCGGCGCGTCCGCTGGGGGGTTGGCTGCCTTTGAAGCTTTTTTTTCCGGGATGCCTACGGACGCCAATCCTGGCATAGCCTTTGTGCTTGTCCAGCATCTGGCGCCGGATCACACGAGCATCCTCGCCGACCTGCTACGGCGTTACACCCGCATGCCGGTGGTTGAAGTTAACGACGGAATGGTGGTTCAACCCGACTGCGTCTATATCATCCCTCCGAATCGCGATATGGCGTTTATTCATGGCGCGTTGACATTACTGGAACCCGCCATGCCGCGTGGTCAGCGTCTGCCGATCGATTTTTTCTTCCGGTCGCTGGCTCAGGATCAACATGAGCGGGCAATTGGCATCGTGCTGTCCGGCACGGGTAGCGACGGCACAATGGGGGTACGCGCTATTAAGGCTGAGGGTGGCATGGTCATGGCGCAAAAGATTCAATCAACCGAATATGATGGCATGCCCTGTAATGCCATCGCCACGGGACTGGTAGACTTCGAGCTTTTGCCCAAAGAAATGCCCGCCAAAATCATTGCTTATGCGGCTCAAGCCTTTGGCAATTCTTATCGGAAGACCGTCTCTGCAGAACCCTTACCCGAAACCGCAATGAAGAAAATATTTGTTTTGTTGCGTAGTCAAACGGGGCATGACTTTTCGCAATACAAGCCGAGTACGATCAACCGGCGTATTAAGCGACGCATGGCCGTCAACCAGATTGAATTGATCGACGGATATGTTCAACTTCTTCAACGCGATTCTACTGAGGTACAGGCGCTTTTTCGCGACCTGCTGATCGGCGTGACGAGTTTCTTTCGCGATCCAGCGGCATTCAAGACATTGGAAGAAAAGATTGTACCTAAGATTTTCGAGCGAAAGGGTGAAGGAGTCGCGATCCGTATTTGGTCGTCGGGCTGCTCGACAGGGGAAGAGGTCTATTCGCTCGCTATACTTCTGGCGGAGGCACAGGATGCGAGGAAAAAGAGTTTACCACTTCAGGTGTTTGCCACCGATATTGACAGCCAGGCGATTGCTGTCGCCCGCGCCGGGATTTATCCAGCCAGTATTGTCACAGACATCTCTCCCGAACGGTTGGCGCGCTTTTTTACGATTGAACCTCATGGTGGCAGCTATCGTATTAACAAAAGTATCCGCGATATGGTGATATTTTCCGAGCAGGATGTGATCAGGGATCCGCCATTCTCGAAACTCGATCTGATCAGTTGTCGTAACGTCATGATCTATATGGGTGCTGCCTTGCAGAAAAAGCTTATTCCACTGTTCCATTATGCGTTGAATCCAGGCGGTATGCTCTTTTTGGGTACGTCGGAAACCATAGGCGACTCCAGTTGTCTGTTTGTCGTGTTGGATGGCAAGCAGAAGATTTATCAACGCAAAGAAGACTTTATCGGTACACGGCGCGCGGCAATAGACCATTTTGTTCCTCTCGTGGCCGCGGAGGATGCGTCACTTTTGTCACGCGCCACAGTAAAGACCGCTTTTCCTGAAAAACTGCCGCTGCGTGAGCTGACTGAACAGGCGCTTTTACAGCAGGTTATCGCGGTGGGTGCCCTGGTTAATGGACAGGGTGACATTCTCTATCTTCACGGCCGTACCGGGATGTTTCTGGAACCAGCTCCTGGCGAGTCGGGGATTAACAATATCTTGAAGATGGCCCGAGAAGGATTACGGAACGAGCTGACCATGGCGCTTCACAAAGCCGTTGGCATCAAAGAGACGGTTTGCCATCCGGGGTTAAATGTCAAAACAAATGGTCATTTCACCACTGTCAATCTAACGGTTCGTCCTGTGATGACAGGAGCAGGTGTATCGCCGGAGTCGCCGCTCTACCTGGTGGTTCTTGAGGAAGCACCTGCGGGAACAGAGGTTAGAGAACAGAGGTCTGAGAGCTGCAGTAAGAAAAATCCCGACGCGCGTATTACGGCACTCAAGCAGGAGTTGCGCGCCAAGGAAGATTATCTCCAGAGTGCGAACGAGGAAATGCAGAGTGCGAATGAAGAACTCAAATCGTCAAATGAGGAATTGCAGTCTGTCAACGAGGAGATGCAATCCACGAATGAGGAGTTGGAGACGTCTAAGGAGGAACTGCAATCGGTTAACGAGGAGCTTTCCACTGTCAACACCGAATTGCAACTCAAGATGCTGGATCTGACGCGGCTCAATAACGACATGAACAACCTGTTGTCCGGTACTGGGATTGCCACTGTCTTTGTAGACCATCAATTGCGCATCCTGCGCTTTACGCCTACGGCCAACGAGATTATCAATCTGATCCCGGCCGATGCGGGGCGGCCTGTGGCTCATATTGTTTCTAACCTTATCGGTTACGACCGTCTGGTGGCAGATACGCAGGCGGTTTTAGATACACTGATTCCCAAAGAGGTGGAGGTCCAGACCACAGCAGGCAAGTGGTATACGCTACATATTCAGCCCTACCGTACACTTGCCCATGTGATCGAAGGTGCCGTCATGACCTTTGTGGATATCACCGAGCGTAAGCGGATCGAGGGAGCCCTTCAAAAAGCTAATGACCAGCTCCGCTTGTCGGACAAGCAGGGCATATCCGTCTCATCCAGTAAGCCAACTAAAAAGAACAATAAATGAAGTACGACACCACCCTCACTGTTGAAGATATCCGCCGTCTAGCCGAAGAAAAAGCAGCTTTATTGGGCTCTTCGAACAATTTAGTGGGTAATAACAGGTGAAAGCAGGTGTTGGGTTTGG
>JBAXOG010000235.1:0-4994 GCA_037133395.1 bacterium
AGCGTCCGTCCTTATCAATATCCGTTCCGAACGCCATCTGCACGTTGTTGGACGCTGTAGCAGTGAAAGTGATCTCGGCCCTGAAGAAGCGCGTATCCGCTTGCCGTGGAGGCAGGGGGACGTCTTTTGATGACTCCCATCCCGCGTATGGAGGCGGGTTGTTGGTGACGATCGTGGTGCCCGCATTTGAATGGAATGCGAGACAGGCGGCTAGTAAGAAGATTCGTCTGGACGTATTGCGCATGGCTGTATTCCGTGTTGGCGAGTGGCTTGTCCTGAAATAACTGGCCCTTTAATAGGTCGCATTATACGCCTGCCATATCCCGAATGGAAGCATAAAGCGGGGTCGGGTGAACGGCACTTTTTTTGTAATGGAAGGCTGATGGGGTATGTCAATTCATAAGGTCTGCCCACAGCTTGATGCGGGGGTGTAGGTGTGTAAGCTGTGGGCGATCGAGTATATGCAGGGGTTAATGCCCGATATTGAGATAACGCACCTGCGAGGAGGGGGGAGTGGAAAGTCGAAATGCAAATGCAAGTATAAGTTGGTGCCGCAGTAGTAAGTACAATAATCTAATCAGTGAGATTATCACAGATAGAGGTATTATATTTCGAAAACTGTTCCTTGTTTGTCATCGCGGCCAGACGATGCGATAAAAGCGGGCTGGAGCATTAGTGGATGAGGGATCGCTAAAATAGACCGATCCAAGAGTGCCCAGTGTAGCGTTTGTTAGAGGGTCCCAGATGCTGGAGGAGAGGTTGGTACAGGCCTCGACCACGATGGGAATGTTGGTGGTGCCAGCGATATTGAAGCCGAAGTGTTCTGACGCGAAACCGAAGTCTTCGTCGCGCTGGATCTGTGGGTTCCAGAGCAGCGTCGGGCATCCACAAAATGATGTTCCCCATCCGGTGGTATTGGGCAGGTAATAAATGATGGCGGGACTTCCGCTATTCAACGAGGTCAAATCGTTCGGTGCGTTGCCTCCAAAAAGAATACTTGCTAAGCTTATACAATACTGCAAAGCACCTTCGCCGATGCTGGTAACGCTTTTAGGGATGGTGATGCTGGTTAGACCGTAACAGCCGTCGAATGCCTGCAATCCTATTTCGGTGACGCTATCAGGAATCGTGACGCTGGTCAGGCTGGTGCATCTATAGAACGCATTACTTCCAATAGCGGTGACGGTCAAACCATGAATCGTGCTAGGTATGGTCAATGCTTCATCGGAACCCGTGTACTTGGTAATTGTGATCATGCCGTTCGTATAACTGTAATCAACAGGAATCGGCGCGGGCCAGAGGGCTGTCGGGCGTCCGCTGAAAGTCGTCCCCCAGCCGGTTTTTCCAGGCAGGTAATATATTGTGGCAGGCGCACCGAATACAGCAGATGTTGTGTTTGGTGCCTTGCCTTCAAAAAAGACGTTGATCAGGGAACTGTAGAGGAACGCTTTTTCGCCTATATATGAGACACTGGGAGGGAACACGATACTGGTCAGAGGCCTGCAACTGAGAAACGCATTATCACTAATGCTTGTTACGTTGTTCCCAAAGGATACGTGAATTAGAGCGGTGCAATATGCGAAAGCAAAACTCGCAATGCTGGTGACGCTATTGGGGATTGCATATGTACCCGGCTTAAGGCTCGGGTATCGGATGAGATTTGCATTGGCCTTGTCAAACAAAACCCCATCGGAACTAGAGTAGTTTGGATTGTCAGCAGTTACGGTGATATTGGTTAGGCTGGAGCAACCACTAAATGCACGTGACCCGATACTGGTGACGCTGTTAGGGATGATGATTCGTTGCAGATTTATACACCTTGTGAATAATCCATTCCCGATGTTGGTGACGCTGTTTGGGATCGTGATACTGGTTAAGCCAGACATACCAAACGCCACGTCTCCGATGCTGGTGACAGGGTCGGGGATAGTAATGTTGGTTAGACCGGAACACCCGTAGAAAACCGAACCCCCAATGTTGGTGACGCTGTCAGGAATGGTGATGCCGGTTAGGCCCGAGCACCCATAGAAAGCACCAGCCTCGATGTCGGTTATGTTGTAGGGGATCGTGACACACCCAATTCTGCCAACTGGACAGAGGATAAGGATGCGCTGTCCCCTGTCATAAAGGATACCTTCTAAGCTGCTGTAAACCTGGTTGTCAGTTTCCACAGTGATAGACGTTAACTTTGAGCAGCTATAGAACGCATTGTTCACGATGTTGGTGACACTGTCAGGAATGGTGAAGCTGATTAAGCCGGAACAAAAGGCAAATGCAAGGGACCCGATACTGGTGACGCTGTTAGGTATAACGAAACTGGTTAGGCTGGAGCAGCCGTAGAATGTATTGAACCCGAAACTGGTAATACCGCTTCCTATTACGGCATTGGTCAGATTTGTACAACCCTGGAACGCCTGATCTCCTAAACTGATGACGCTGTTTGGGATCGTGACACTGGTCAATCCGGTACAGAGGCAAAATGCCTGTTGCCCTATATTGGTGACGCTTGCGGGGATCGTGACACTGATCAGACTGCTACAGTTGTAGAACGTACCAGATTGGATAATACGAACTGGATAGGCATCAATGGTGTTTGGAATGGTCACCGCACCACCTGCGCCCTTGTATCTGGTGATGGTCACCTTTTCGTTGCTGACAGTGTAATCGTAATCGATGCCGGCAAGGTCGATCCATTTTGCATACAGGAACAGGGTAGAGTCGCTTACAGTCGAAGAGGTATAAATCCGGGTACCTGTCCCGTTATCCCCGGTCCACCAGCCGCCGAAAGAATACCCTGTGCGACTTGTCGATGGCAATGACCCGTATGTCTGCCCCACGGTGTATGTCTGTCCGGAACAGAAAGATCCCCCTTCCGAATCAAATCCGACATTGACTGTTGGCGGGGGTGTATAAGAGATATAAAGTTGCGGTCTTTCGGTAGACACTGATGAATGTCGGGTACGGTAGTATGTTTCACCAGTGGCACCTTGACCGCGTTCCATCAAAAATCCATAGTTACTTTTCGTTCCTTGAACCCAATTGCCAACAAGCGTTTTTAACTCAGGATAACTATCGGAACTCCAAGAGTGCAGACCTGTGGTCGTATTCGTTTGATAGCCACTCATTCCAGTAGTAATTGAGCGGGGACTATTCCAGGTGACGCTAGTTTCATTCCACGCCGACCCGAGAACCCCCAGCCAAGTGCTGGCACTGCCTGGATTGACGCAATAAGTTGCATAAAGATAAAGCTCAACTGTATCTATAATGCTTCCATACGGAATGGATGACAAATCAAATTCAAAAATGGCATATTTCCTAGATCCAGCAACGCCAGAAAGATCCATTGTCGTATATGCAAGATTGCCGTAATTTGTGTTTGGATATGACTCGCTTAGCGTGGCATCTTTAATGGCCGTTAGGGTCACGCTTGCACTGCCTGCGCCACCTGAAAAAGTGACGATATAGTCTTGGGATGTTTGGGGTGTAACACTATGCGTCTGCCCTCCGTTGTCGTTCCAAGTCAGGAATGTAGAGCCATTCTGCGGGGAGGTGACACCTATCGTATGCGTGGAATTTTTCAACCATCTGAATTCTGAACCACCAACATAACTAGCACCGTCCACCGTTACAGAAAAAGAGGGGTTCGCAGGGCGTACGCTCACCGTAATAATCTCAGAAGCTATGGCTTGGTTCATCAGTAACAGCGATGACTTTTCATGATTGAGGCTGACGGACGTACTGGTCACGTCATACCAGACGAGAGGGCGTGCCGCGTTATAGGCTAATAGCGCCCGATTTCGCCAAGTATCTTTGGCGGATGGCTCATAATAGACGGCTTTCCACCCATGATAATAATCAGATACGTGATCATTACATACAACAACCCCATCAGCAATAAGTGTATCCACGGCACTACGAATGTCATTGCTGTCGGTACTTGAAAAGGTACCGTCCGCTCCTCTCGAACGCCACAAATTAGCTAGGTTATCTATAGACACCGCGTATGTTCTAAGAGCTTCCGCAACTTGGCCTGGTTGTTCAGTTAATGCACCGTAAACTGTCATCATGTTGCCGAACTCAATACTATCTCCAACCGCATTTATTAAACTAATGGAGCTCTTCAGTATGCCCCAGCACTCCCACGTGGCGCTGAGAATCGCATCTTTCAAGCTGTCAATAAGACATTTTGTCCACTCCATAGTAAAATTAAGCGACTTCGATACGGCCTGCAAAAAATAGGATTCGCCAATATTTTCAAAGCCAAATTTTGCTATAGCATCTGCCTGTGCTCGAACACTGCTGGAATATGCGTAAAGATACAGCGATTCTCGAATGCCAAGCCTGCTCGTCGAAAAATCACAGCTTACCCTCACGTAATCAATCTCATAGCTATTGTAATCTGCACTTTGAATATGCACCTGCAAAATGGCATACCCAGTCTGCTGTTGAAATGAATTAGAAGAAATGGTTGTTGAATATATACCTTCGTTGTCATCGACAAAAGTAAGCGCTGTCGTCGAGGTTCCTAAATAAACCTTTGGATTCCCCCATAAATTCGACTTCCCACGAACGAACAACGTAATCGAATCATAATTTCCATCCGCACTTGATGGAAGAAGAAAGGTGTAGGTCGCTTTGGGGTTATCGGGACTTGCACCGACATTTAATCTCACACCCTTCTCATATTGGGTTTCAAAGTCATAGCCATCATTAAGTTGCCCGTCTACCGTAACAGATGTAAAGGCCCTTCCTGGCACCTCGCTGTCAAAGGTAATAATTCCAGCAGGCAGATCCCATGCTGCACAAGCCGTCAAGACAAAGGTAACTAATTTTCGTATCATGCTGCTTCCTCCATGCCAAGTGATGACAGTCTATTTTGATTCATCTAAGCGTACAACTTGGCAACGAATAAATCATCCTATGTCACTAGCATCCCATAGGGGCTGAAAAAAAGCATACCGCCCCCTTTCCCCCATTGATTCATTGGGCTTTTT
>JBAXOG010000236.1:0-4961 GCA_037133395.1 bacterium
GTTTTATATCTTAACAAAGCCGTTTTACTGTCCAGCATTTGGGGAGGGCCTCACTGGGAAGCGGCGAACATCATGCGATACAACAAAAGTCCAGCATCGCAAGCATTAAAACTTCCCATCCTTAAGATCATTTTTGCGCGTATACTATTTCTTATATTCGTCAGTCCTTTTTATCTTCTCTTTGTTTTGCCAGGCATCTACCTCCATTGTAGACTGTCTCTTTATTTACCCTTGCTGGTGTATACACCTGCTTTGTCATCCATTGGTAGTCTTGGCAAGAGCTGGGTAATTACCCGTTCACGTTTTGTTGATCTTTACACACTTTGGATTGCTGTCGTTGTAAGCAAACCAGCATGTCTCTTACCGTTCGGTCTTGGCTTTCTGCTTGAGCGGCCCGCTTCTGGTTTAGCAAAATCATTCATGTATACTTCATGCTCACCCCAACCTAGAGAAGATAACCCGTGAACAATCTCATCGGTATATTCGATTTCCTGCGGCGTGTGCCAAAGGATAGACAAAAACAACCCATCAAAAGGAAATGATTATGGGAAATTACGTACAGAGCAATCTAAGCAAAGACGAGCAACTTGTTTATGAGGCCAAGTTGCACTGGATCATCTTTGTCTCTCTCAAGGCAATCCTCACGTTGTTCATTGCACCACTTATCGCACAGGCTACAAGTGAGTTCGCCATAACAAATAAACGTATCATCATTAAAGTGGGATTAATATCTCGGCGCACATTGGAGATGAACTTGTCCAAAATCGAGTCCGTTAATGTTAACCAGGGAATTTTGGGACGAATACTTGGATTCGGAACGATAGTTGTTATTGGAACAGGAGGTACGAAAGAGCCTTTCGCTCAGATTTCCGATCCGATGGCCTTCAGGAAAAAGTTTCAAGAACTCGCTGGCTGAAGATAGCGTTTCTAAAACTTTTCTAGATCGACAGGTGACAGTCGTAAGTATACGATTGTCACCTTTTTTTTCTCTACGGTTATCTTCTCTTCTCGTCTCTTGATAGTACTCCCCAAAGAGGTTGTAAAGACATAACTTCTTTACTTTGCCTCTAGTCTTTTCGCCCTGTCGATCAACGCCGCCAGAACGGGATTGTCCCGCAGTGCGCGGCTAAGTTGCCAGTTCAGGGAGGCAGAAGGGTCGCTAAAAAGAGCAAAGTCTGTGCCCTATCAGATTTTAGTGATTGACTAGTTTTGCCAAGCATCATAATAAATACTAATCATGGGTACTGGAATGTTTCTGGTAAACCCTATGGGATGCTAGTAATTCCGCTTGTCAACATTGTTATTGCCATTCTGGCAGCGATTGGTCTTGCAAACAAATTCGGGAAAGGTGGCGGATTCGCGGCGGGGTTGATTTTCCTGCCCTTCATCTTCTATCCGATCCTAGCCTTTGGCGCTGCTGAATATCAGAAATAATCATTCATACTGATCAATCAGTATTTCTATTCGCAAGCTGGAATGTCGCTGCACATCTGCACTGAAATTCCAGGTTGTGGCGTTTAAATCCCCTGGACTTCGGTTTCGAGAAGGATGTTTGTTGCAGATTGAACGCGATTTTGCATGATCTGCATAAGGGCGAGGATGTCAGAGGCTGAGGCGCCCTCATCAACAGCGATGATATTAGCATGGAAATCAGTCACAAACGCTCCGCCGATTCGCAGTCCTTTGCACCCCGCCTGATCGAGCAGTCGCCCGGCTGATTCATTTGGCGGATTTTTAAAAACTGATCCAGCCGTACGTAAGCCCGCCAGGGGTATACGCTTTTCGCGAATCTCCTGTTTTTTTGCCTTAATCAATTCAGGCTCAACGCGCGTCAATCTTAACGCACAAGTAACTGCGACCCGTTCTTGAAGCCCGGCGCACTGGCGATAGGAGAAATTCAATTCAGCCGGGGTCATGACGCTCAGGGTCCCATCCCGTTCAATACAACGTACCCAGTGGACGCATTGAGCGATTTCTCCGCCATGCGCACCGGCATTCATGGCTAGCCAGCCTCCTACGCTCCCTGGCACACCTTCCAGAAACTCAAGTCCTGACCATCCATCAGCCGTCAGCTTATCCAATAATGCAGGTCCACGCCAACCGCAGCCGACGACAACGGTATCATCGTCTTGAACAACATAATCACGGAAGGCGTCTTTTGAAAAGCGCAATGCACAGCCTTCGATCCCCAAGTCACTAACCCACATATTAGCGCCCGCGCCAAAGAGACGAACGGGAATGGCCTGTGCCCAGCAAGCCTGAATGATCGAAGCCATGGCCTCTTCATTCTCAACCTCGACACGCCACGGGGCTGTGCCTCCAACACCATACGTAGACCAACGCGACAAGTCACCCTTCGCGACAATTGTTGTGCCGGGAATTCCAGAAAGCGAGGATCGGGAAATATCATGTTTCTCCCCAAACGAATCGCGCACAAAATCCGCAAGTTGAATCACATCTCCCGCGCCAGCAATTAAAACAAAGTCGCCTTCCTGGACACTACTCTTCAAGTAATTCCACGTCTCTTGGATCGTTCGCGCGAGCTTGACTGGCTTACTGGGAAGTTGCTTTCTGAAGTGCGCATACAAGTCGCAACTTGAACCCCCCAGCAGTGGTGCTTCCGACGCGGCATAAACGGGCAATAAAATAATTTCATCCGCTTCAGTGAAAGCAGCAGGAAATTCAGGCCCCAACGCTAACGTCCGCGTATAGCGATGAGGTTGGAAAACCACAATCAATCGCTTGGGCTGTTGCAACCGAGCCATCTCAATGGCGGCACGGAGTTCTTGTGGATGATGCGCATAATCTGCAACAAAATGGATGCCCTCTTCATTGCGAATTAATTCAAAACGCCGTCCGGGTAATTCAGCGCACGCAGATAACAATCCAGCAAAGATCCGATCTGGAGAAACCCCCAATTGCAATGCGCCAGCAGCAGCACCTAAGGCATTAAGAATATTATGTCGTCCTGCAACAGGTAACGTCATGCGACCTAACAAAACTCCTTGAAATCTGACATCAAAAGACGATTGGTGGGGTTCAAGTTCAGCATGGACAGCCCGCAGGTCCGCCTGTTCTGAGAAGCCAAATGAAATCACAGGAACTAATGCAGCCTCTTGAGCAACCGATAAGGCACGCGCATGGTCTGCGCAAACGGCAACGCCCACACGCGTTTGAGCCATGACCCCGCGAAAACAATTGACCAAATCCTCCTCGCCTGCAAAATGTTCCAAGTGGTCAACGTCTAGATTCATCAGCACGGTTATGGCAGGATGATAGAGGGCGAGTGTGCCATCGCTTTCATCGGATTCCGCAACGAGCATCGAACCATCCCCAACCCCTGCCACACCCCCCAACGTAACAGTCGTTCCCCCGATGCACCAAGCAGGGCTTAGATCGCAGGCTTGCAGGAGACGCGTCGTAAAACAACTTGTTGTGGTCTTCCCATGCGTACCGCAGACAGCAATTGTTTGCCCCTTTGACATCAGTTCGGCTAAAACTTCACCTCGCCGGACCACTCGAATTCCGCGCGCGATTGCTACTTGCAACTCGGGTTCATTTGGGTTCACGGCAGGCGTGACGACGATACAGGTTACGGATGAATCGATATGTTCCGCTGAATGTCCCTGCTGCACCTTAACACCAGCGACACGGAGCCAGTCTGCCAATGGGTTAATACTCGCATCACAACCGCTGACGCGCCAACCGCGCTTGGAGAGCACGTAAGCAAGTCCAGCCATACCCACGCCGCAAACGCCGACGAAATGGACATGACCTGTATGGTCCCCTAATATATTCATGTGCGAGAGCGATGCAGTTACAGAGTCCAATGATATTGCAAGCGGCCTTCACGCACATTTTCTTGCAAGAGGCGCTTCAAATCAAAATTCACACCAAACCCTGGGCGCAAAAACATATCGAAAAAGCCAAGCTCTTCTTCGTATTTGAACACCTTAATGGATTCAACATTCAAGAGCTCTGCCATTTTGGCACGTGCATCATCATCATATCCAATACCATCAATCAGACCATTTTTTACAGCCTCAGAAGCAAGGAATACACGACCGTCTGCCAACGGAGCGACTACATCCTTAGGCATTTCCCGGTTTTCCGCTACAAGTGTGATAAAACGATCATGCATCGCAGAGATGAGTTTCTGCATCAACTCTCTATGCTCAGGATTCACATCGACAAACGGATTCAGCAAGTCCTTATTTGCACCCGATTTAATGGTAACATCCTTTACGCCAATTTTCTGAGCCAGTTCCTTGAAATTGTACGATTGCATAATCACGCCGATCGAACCCGTCAGGGTTGTAGGATGCGCCATGATATAATCCGAAGTAATTGCGATATAATAAGCACCGGAGGCGGCTATATCGCCCATAATGGTCACAATGATTCGCTCATCATCCATGGCCTTAAACTTCTTCAATTCATTATAGATAATGTCACTGTCGGTAATGCCGCCGCCGCCACTATCCACCTCCAAAATGAGCCCTTTTACGTCGGGATCATGTGTTGCGCGACGGATCGAACGCAAAACCATATTCGCATTGCCACTTTTCCAGTTATCTTCACTCAGCGTAATCATTCCTTGAAGGGGTATACGGACAACCTTTACCTCGCCCGTCCCATACGACCATGTTTCCTTCATCTGTGGCGCTTCATCTTCGCCACCCCTGTGTGAATATGATTTTCCAATCGAAAACGACTTTCCACTGACGAACTCATCGCCCATAAAGAACATAACGGCACCTGCTGCAACAAGTCCTCCGACACCGAGCATGATAAACACGATCAGAAAACACCCGCAGCCCTTCCACCAGCTTTTTTTCGACTTTTCGTCCGACATATTACTCCTTAAAAATTAAAGCATATCACTAGCATCCCATAGGGTTTGCCGGAAACATTCCAGCACCTATGATTGGCACATATTATGCGGGGGGGGGCAAAATAGT
>JBAXOG010000237.1:0-4925 GCA_037133395.1 bacterium
TATTTGAAATAGAGGTCGCCGTTGGTTGAGGTGCGATTCGCCTGTTCGTCCGTGAGTTCCGTATATTCGATCATCTCAAAGTGATTGTCGCGGATGGCCACAACACCCATGCCTTCCTTGGGATCGCGCTTCGCGCAAAGCTTCAAGGAAAAGTCAGCCTTCTTCGTGATGTGCAAGCCAATGAAGGCCGGATCAGCAATCTCAACCATGGGATTGTCAACCTGGAAAAAGAAGATGGTTGCGATGCCACGTTTCTGCATGTCTGTTAGGCAACCGTTCTTTTCGAGCGCCGAGATGGTGCCGCCGTGCCCATCGGGGCTCATGAAGATATGACCTGGCTGATCAAGAATGATTTTGCCGTCTGCTGTCAATGCCGGCCATACGCCTTGTTGGAAAAATATCACATCTTCCTTGGGCATGCCAAAATAATTGTTTTCTGAAAAGTGCGCCTGCGTGGCAGCATCATTCACATCGCTCGTCATGATGTAGAAGGGGATGCGCGTATGATAGCGATTATTAAGACCTAGAATCTTACGCGTATGAAAATAGAAGAGGGGACTGTTTGTGATAGGACCAATGCTGTATGCGCCTTTAGGACCATCGTATCCTAGCCGGGAACCTTGTCCGCCTGCCACAAGTAGCACAGCAACCTTTCCAGCACGAAGTTCCTTTTCGCCGGCTGCGTAGGCTTCAGCATGTGTCGTTTCAGTAAACTCTACCACGTCAGGGGCTACTGGATCGGCAAGCGTTACGGCCCCCCCCTTTTGCGTCAGCATCTGCTTCATGCGCTCAATGCTGGAAAAATCGAGGAATGCGATCTGCTTGAGCAAACGCTGTTGTGCAGCGGCGTCAAGCGTCGCCCAAAATTTGAGGACGTGAGATTGGTTGTTGGTTTCAAGAAGTGCTTTAGCTTGTTCGTAGGTCATGAGAAGTATCCTTATGAGAAGGGGTCAGCGTTTAGGCTTCAGAATTTTTCAAGTTTTGATTTTCAATTTTTCACTTTTAACTTTTCTCTTAAAATCACGCCTTCGTAGCATTTTGTATCAGATAAGCTTCAATAAAGGGTTGGATGTGACCATCCATCACGGCTTGAACATTGGAGGTCTGTGCATCCGTGCGGTGATCCTTGACCATGGTGTAGGGCTGGAAGACATACGAGCGGATCTGACTGCCCCACGCTATTTCGCCCTTTTCGCCATAGAAACGTTCCATCTCCTTGCGTTGACGGTCTTCGTAATACTCATAAATCTTGGCCTTCAACATGCTCATTGCTTTGGATTTGTTCTTGTGTTGCGAGCGTTCGGATTGCACGGCGACTACAATGCCGGTCGGCGCGTGAGTCAGTCGAACCGCCGAGTCTGTTTTGTTGACGTGTTGTCCGCCTGAGCCTCCAGAGCGATAGGTGTCGATGCGCAGATCCTCATCTTTGATTTCAACATCTATCTCGTCTGTGAGTTCCGCAACGACATCGAGTGAAGAGAACGAGGTGTGGCGGCGTTTGTTGGCATCAAAGGGGCTGATGCGCACAAGACGATGAACACCGCGTTCAGCTTTCATGTACCCATAAGCATAAGGCCCTGAGATCAACATTGTCAGAGATTTAAGCCCTGCTTCTTCACCGGGTTGCTCGTCCAAGATTTCGATTGTGAAGCCATTGTCTTCGCAATACATCCGATACATGCGGAAGAGCATGTCTGCCCAGTCGCACGATTCCGTACCGCCCGCGCCGGAGTGGATGGTCACAAACGCATTACAGGAATCAAGCTTGCCACCTAGTAAAGACTGCAAGCGCAACTTCGAGCAGAGCACATCCGCTTTATCGCAGCACTGTACGATTTCAGCCAGGACCTGTTGTCGTTGCATCCCTTCTTCCTCTGCTTCGGCAAGTTCGAGCATGAGTCCACCCTCTTCAAGAACACTCACAAGTGCATCGAAGGGGCGGACAAACGCCTTTTGCTCATTCGTTTTAGCGAATGTCTCTTTGGCGGCATTCTGGTCATTCCAAAATTCAGGCTTCGTGGCATCTGCCTCAAGTTGGGCGAGGATCTTGCGACGATTTTCAATGTCCAGATAACCGCGCATCTCAACAATGCCGTTATTCAGTTTGGCTAACCTTACCTTTATATCATCAAAGTCTATCACGCAGAAATTCCTCCACTTAAAAAATGTCATTTTATTATTGCAAAAATGAGCCTCCCACCGCAAGCCTTTGAGGGGTGTTGATTCAATTTTGTTGAATCAACACCCGAGGGAGGAGAGAGGAAGTAGGCGGGAGGAGTTGTTTTTTCTTCTCCCTCCTCCCGCCTACTTCCTCCTTTGTTTAAAGGTCAACGGGCGGAAGAGTCGATAGCGTTACCCTTGTGAAGGGCGATGATCTCACGGCGGGATCGGACGTGGAGTTTCTCGTAGATCCGCTGAATATAGGTGTTCACTGTGGGAACCCCGATTCCGAGTTCCGTGGCGATTTCTTTCTGCGAGAGTCCATTAACCATTTGTTTGAGCACCTGCTGTTCGCGCGTTCCCAATGCGGCTTCTGGTAGTGTTGCAGGCGCAGGAGTTGGAGAGGGTTGGTGAAAGAAATCGATCACCTTGCGGGCGATGGCTGGACTCATGGGCGCGCCGCCAACACGGATTGAGCGGACGGCTTCAAGGAGTTCTTCGGGCATCACGGGTTTTACGAGGTAGCCATGCGCACCGGCGGCAAGTGCTTTGAAAATCATCTCGGTGTCCTGATAAACCGTGAGCATGAGGATCTGGCATCCGGGCAACTGAGGGGAGATGCGGTCTACACATTCCACGCCACTGAAATCCGGCAGATTGATGTCCATGATAATCACATCGGGGTTGAGCGGTGGAATGCCAGCAATGGCGGTGGCTCCGTTACGAAACATTCCGACGCATTCGCAGTCCTTTGCGCTTGCAAACACCTCACCCAGCACGCGCCGAAGTCGCGCGTCATCTTCGACTATAGCCACTTTGATCATGTAACCCCTTTCACTCATGCTTAACTTCTCTACAACGGTACAATGAATTCTGCCTTCGTGCCTTTGCCAAGATTACTGGTCAGATTGAAACGTCCGCTGATTTCTTCCATTCGTAAGCGCATGTTCTCCAAGCCTTCATGGGTACCCGACGGACTGGATTCGGCAAGTAGGAATCCGCACCCATTGTCCTCGACGGCGATACAGAGATCCGTAGCCCCTAACCGTAGTTCGATCTTGATCAGGTCAGCATGAGCGTGTTTCACTGCGTTGTTCAGTGCTTCGCGCACAGCGAGAAATAGGCAATGCCGTGTCTTACCAGCCATGGGTGTGGGGGCGATCTCCTGAGGTAGATCAAAACGCATCCGTAAGCCCGCGGCATCGAGAAATTGTTTGGTGGTTTGTGACAGGTAATTAGCGAAGCGATCCAGCGTGTCATTCGCTGGGTTCACGGCCCAGACGATCTCGTCCACACTGCGCGTCAATTCGATGGCTGACTGGCAGACGCGTTCGATACGACGATGCGTATCAGCGGTCGGTCCGTTTGCGAGGTCTCTGCGTACCCAGTCACTCTGCATGGCGATCTCTGTTAGACCGGCACCGATATCATCGTGCAGGTCGCGGGCAATTCGCGCTCGCTCATGCTCCAAGACGTTCTGCCGCTCTAATTCGGTCAGCCGCCATTTCAGGCGACGCTGAGCCATACGGAGACCTAGCCAAACTACGCCACCACAAGCCAATGTCGTAAAAACCATCCAGAATCCCCAGTGATGGTAGATAGGAATGAAGACGCGGAGAGGCAGCGACACGTCATCGCCTGTGAGTTCGCCATTGGCCTTAGCGGCGGAGACCCGGAAGCGATAGTTTCCCGGCGGGAGATCTTTGTAGACAGCCTCGCCGGGCGAACAGCCGCCAACGCTGTGCGCGGTTTGCCAGGTCAGTGTCAGCTTGTCGCCCGGATGAACAGGTATCAGACTGAGTTGTGCGTCCGTCACCCAAGCGGCGAAGTATCGGGCACTCGTGTCGTTTAATACGAGGATGGGGTGTGGCACAGGATCGGGGCGCATTTGCAACTGAGCCAGTTCCGGCTTTGCGCCTTGCCGTATCCAGTTGACCGGTCGCCCCATCGGATCGTTCAGGTCGGTGCCTTGGGTCACGTTCAAGTCATACAGGTCTACTCGACTGTCTTCTTCCGGATGTTCGATCCGCAGGTGGACAGCATCGATGGCGACCAGCCCGATGGCGGGACTGTAGCCATCCGAGATGAAGACGATTTTAACGCTTGCCGATCGGCCTGGCGCAAGAGAGGTCGCACTGCGGCTGATGAAATCGGATCGCTCTGCAGTGCCCCGCCACCCAGGCGTCTCTCCATTTAAATAATAAACCTCACCGCCGATGACACGTCTTTCTTTCACGGTGCCCGAGTCCCAAAACTGGAAGGCGACTTTCATGCCATGTTCCTGAGTCAAGTCACGCCAGGCATCATCATGGCCTTCTAGCTTGTAGCGCAACCGAACGGTCGGCTGAGCATCGGGAGTCTTCTCAGAGAAAAAGAACCGCACATTTTTTGCAGGAGATGAAACACGTAAAGTTGAGTTGGTCACACATTTTTGAGTATGTCCGTCGATATCGACCTGTGTGATTCTGATTTCGGCCTGTGTGCACAACGCCGATATTAGGAGACCGCAAAGGCAAACAGAGAAAGGAGAGCTTGTGTTTATAAACGAAAAAAAGCTTGCGCTCTTTCGCGAAACTCGGTGCTGTTTACAGATGAACATCTTTTAAAAATACATGATTTTGGAATTTTCAGCAAGGTTAAGAACCCCCTCGCCATGTAGTTAAAATAATGACATGGCAACATCGGAGACTTTTGATATAGTTAAATAATATTTTTGGGCTCTTCACGGTTTGTCGAAAAAACTTCCTGAAAAGAAGCACCCAAGA
>JBAXOG010000238.1:0-4836 GCA_037133395.1 bacterium
CCTACCTCCTCCCTCCTCCCTCGGGTGTTGATTCAACAAAGTTGAATCGCACCCGTTCTTTTACAGCTTGCGAGAGAGGGATGAAAAGGGGTATAGTAATCCTATGCATTTTTATGACAAAAGGAATCACGTTATGAGAAAAACTAAAGGGTTATTGACAATTCTAGTTGTAGGTATATTGGCAGGATGCTATGTACCCTCCATCCACCCGCTCTACACGGACCAAGATTTGATTTTTAATCCTGAGTTGGTGGGTCAATGGGTGGAAAGCGAACAAGGAAAGTCGCAATGGGTGTTTGCAAAGAAAGAGGAGAAGTCGTATGACCTTCGTATCACCCAGGAAGACAAGAAAGTATTCGTGTTTACTGCCCGTCTGCTAAAAGTCGGAGCGTATCACTATTTGGATCTCTTCCCAGATACTGAGGATACTACAAATAATGATTTTCTCCTTAAGAACATGTTGCCCATTCATAGCTTCATTCGTATTAAACAACTGACGCCCACGCTTGAGGTAGAGGTGATGAATACGGAGTGGCTGACGGAGTTTATTAAGAGTAATCCCAAGGTCATCAAACATGAAACGATGGTTGTTGGCAAAAAAGATGAAACGCTGACAGTCTTGACCGCCCAACCCAAAGAACTTCAAGCCTTCTTGATAAAGCATGAAAAGAGTGAGAAGGTCTGGAATAAGCTGAATTCGCTCAAGAAACATGCACCTGAAGTAAAAACGCCATAACGTATGAAAAAAAGACAATAAGGAATCCGCTTCGATGAAACATTTTATAAATGACGACTTTTTGTTGCAGAATGAAGCTGCACGTGAACTCTACCACGGCTATGCCAAGCAGATGCCGATTATCGATTATCATTGTCATTTATCGCCTGCAGATGTCGCGAAGGATAAGACATGGGAGAACATGACCCAGGTTTGGCTGGGTGGCGACCATTATAAGTGGCGCACCATGCGGTCAAATGGTATCGACGAACGTTTCATCACAGGGGATGCCCCGGACCGCGAAAAGTTTCAGAAGTTTGCTGAGACTATGCCGTATCTGATGCGTAACCCCATGTTTGATTGGTCGCATCTCGAACTGGCCCGCTACTTTGACTGCTTCGCGTTGCTGTCGCCAAGCACAGCAGATCTTATTTGGGAAATAGCGGAAGAGAAGTTGGCGCTGCCCGAGTTCTCTGCACGAGGATTTATGACGCGTAGCCATGTGAGACTTGTTTGCACGACCGATGATCCGTGCGATACGCTTGAACATCATGCCGCCGTAAAGGCTTCTGGGTTTAAGACACAAATGCTGCCGACATGGCGCCCGGACAAGGCACTCGCGATTGACCGTCCTGCCTTCTGGAATGAATGGATGGATCGTCTCTCCGCTGCCGCGAAGAGTCCAGTTAAGACGTATGATGACTTTGTGGATGCCTTGCAGAAGCGTCATGCGTTCTTTACGAAAAACGGATGTAAATTGTCCGACTATGGTATTGAAGCGGTCTATGCTGAAACGTATACGGAAGCAGAAATCCGCGCCATTTTTACAAAGGTCCGTGAAGGCGGGACACCCTCCGCAGCCGAGGTGCTCACGTTTCGTTCGGCAGTGCTGTTTACGTGCATGAAGATGGATGCTGAAGCCAACTGGAGTGTGCAGATCCATTACGGCCCCATGCGTAATAATAACACCAAGATGTTTAAGAAGTTGGGACCGGACACGGGCTTTGATAGTATCGGTGACTTTCAGACGGCGCAACCTATGTCCCGTTTGTTTGATCGGCTGGAGCAGGCGGATGCATTGCCGAGGACGGTTATCTATACGATCAATCCGCGTGACAATGAGATGGTCGCTACCATGCTGGGGAACTTCCAGCGTGGGCCGGAAGCCGGGCGGATGCAATTCGGCAGTGGCTGGTGGTTCAATGACCAGCGTGATGGCATGCTGCGCCAAATTGAATCCTTGTCGCAACTGGGCTTGCTGAGCCGCTTTGTCGGTATGTTGACCGACAGCCGCTCCTTCCTCAGCTATACGCGCCATGAATATTTCCGCCGGATACTCTGCAATATGCTCGGCACGGACATCACGGAAGGCCGCATTCCGAGCGATATTGCCTGGACAGGTGAAATCGTTAACGACATCTGTTCGCGTAATGCAGTGCGCTATTTCGGATTTGATGTGAAGTAGTGAGGGGAGTCCTGGGCGTATAGGCGCCTGCCACGCCGTAGCCTTGGCGTAGGAGGGTCCCCGCCTGTACACTAAATTAAGAGGGGAGTGGCTGGTCCGGCAGTTGCCGGACCAGAGAACAGGCGAGACGCCTATTCGCCCAGCAACGTTTGACCATTAACTGTTGGCAGTTGGGGTTACAACGGATTTTCATATTTTAAGGGTTACGAGAAATGTTCAGCAATAGACACTATGCGCGTCTTGTAATTACAGCAGGTGTTTTTTGTTTTTTATATAGTTTGATTGCCTGTTTGCCGGCCTCCGTGTTTGATCTGATTTTTTGCCGGATGCCGGCGTGGCTGGCTTCTCTCTATTTAGGTTCGACCTGTGACGGCACTGCACTGACTCTTTGTTCGGGGCGAATACTGACGGTTACGCCTGCATGTGGAGGTTCTGATTTCTTCGTCCTCGTCTGCTCCATGATCGCCTGGTATGCAATGGCTCCTGGAGGACTGCAACTAAATGGTGGAGCAACTTTTTTGCATCGAATGACACGAACCACACGAATCAGCGGCTCACCGAGACGGTTCGCCCTACCTCCTTCGTCTCAGTTAGTTGCCCCGTGCGAAGCCGGTAGGGCGAACCGTCTCGGTGAGCCGCAAAGTCCCAATAATAAGGCAATTCTTGAAACTATACGTGATGCTTGCATTTTTCTTTTTATGGCATGGGCATTCGTGAACGGGGTGAACAGTATGCGTGTGGTGCTCTCTGTCTGGACGCGTTTGGCCAGCGAAACATTGTTGCCGGAACGATTCGATGCCGCCGTTCACATGGTTAGTGGCGTGATGATTTTCTTTCCAGCGTTATTGTGTGTCTGGTGGCTATGCAAAATGAGAACCAACGAGGTAATTAATGAACGAGAAAATTGAGAATTATTTATTTCCTGAAATGTTCAAGCGTCGTTGGAGTGTTTTGTTTACCGCTGTCATCCCTTCGGTCGTGGCTTTCCTCGTGAATGCGCTGGCATTTTGGATACTGTGGGGTGAGATGAAGGAGCCGTCCCAGCATGGGTATTCGTGTGTACTACTGGCGACAAGTTTATTACCTGCGATTGTCGGACTGTTGACCTTGGGTCTTCGGCGAACGATTCATGGGCTTGTCCAGTTTGCAATTGGCCTCTGTTGTTTGGTACATGTCATTGCTTTTTGCTATCTGATCAGCAAGGCGCTGCCCAGTGATACGCCTCAATGGATGGTAGGGGACTCCTTCGGGCTGATCCAGTTCTCCACCATGGTGCCGGGTATGTTTATCACGTTGTGGCGTATTGCAAGTGTACGCACAACGCTTTCGCCTTTGAAAGATTTTGCGCTCTCGATTCTGATCACGGCAGTGGGACCTGGCCTTTTATATGCCTTTTCTATTGGGTGTCATCTTGTTTTTAATTTGTCACGTGAATCCCACAAGTGGTTTGATGTGTTCGTGAAGATGGTTGTCCCCGTCCTGCTGGTTGTCGCCCCTGTCTTCTTCTTTATCGGTCTGTTGCGCTGCCTGATGTGGGTACGATCCTACCTTGTGCAGAAAAGTCAGACGTATCAATCCCTTCAAATTGCTTATATCGGCGCGGTCGCGTTAGTATTTCCGATCGCAGGATTGTTGCTGAATATGTGGATTCCCTTTCCCGCCGATTTTCAAAATCCATGGCCTTATGTGCTGACTGTTATCAATGCAGTTGCGTTGATGCTTCCTTTGACGGGGCTGGTATGGTTTGATCGTATGACTCGTTTTGTCCGTTGGACGATGATGCCTTTTACCTTTTATTTCTTTATTGTTTTCCTGCCCTTTATGCCCTTTTCGCTCTTTGCAATTTTAGCCATGGGCACGGGTTTTCTGATTCTGGCGCCGACGTTGCTTCTGGTTGTGCATGGACAACAATTAAAGAGGGATATTGAGGAGGCGCGCAGTTGCAATTTACCGATGCGTGGTTTTTATCTGCGTTCGGTTTGCGCTCTGTTGATTTTGCCAGCCTGTTTTGTATTAAAGGCTGAGTATGACCGCTCGGTGTTGCATCGGACATTGAATTATTATTACTCGCGAGATGATGCCACGGATTCGCGGAGTCCAGTATCGCCGGGCGATGTGAAGCGAATCCTCAAAAATGTCCGGGCCTTCAAGGATGGCGCGGAAATACCTTATCTAACGAACTGGTACAACTGGCGCGTGTTTGACAATCTGCTCCTTCAAGATGAGAAGTATAAGGATCTGTGGCGTGCGTATGTCGATGACAACCCGCCGGATAAGCAAAAAGAAGAAATGTTTCGCAATATTTTCGGTGGTCTGTTTGGAGGACGCACACGCACGCCTGGCACGCGTTTGGACTGGGAAGCGAGGCGCGTGTCGCGGAACGTCGAGCTTACCCATGTGCTGACCTCGTCTGTGACAACGAACAACGAAACGCATGTCTCCTTGAAACTCTCCGTGACCTCACGCGATAACAATGGGCAGTCGGAATATGAAACGCTGATTCAGTTGCCGGCATCTGCATGGGTGGCAGGACTAAAGCTCAAGATTGGTACAAACTGGGTTGACGGACGTATTGTGGAACGCAAGGCAGCAGGGTGGGTGTATCGTCAGATCCGCGATTCACGGCGCGATCCTGCCTTTCTGCGGTACGAGGGGG
>JBAXOG010000239.1:0-4750 GCA_037133395.1 bacterium
CTGACATTCGAAAGGCTATATGATTTTTTCGACAAACCGTGAAGAACCATAAAAAGAGAAAAGGAAATGTGCTTGAATCCCGAGAATGCGCTAAGGTATACTCATGACTAAGGGAGAAAAACTATGGTTATGACATTACCCCTCGAAACGATGACAATCAGTGACAAACTCCAAATGATGGAAACCCTTTGGAACAATTTGATTCAAGTGTCCCAGGAAATGCCATCCCCTGCATGGCATCGTGACGTTTTGGCAGCCCGGATGGCACGGGTCAACAAAGGTGAATCGACCTATAGCGACTGGGTAGATGTAAAAGCTCGTATTCGCAAGACCACCTGACATGAAAATCAAAGTCCTTGACGAGGCCGAACAAGATCTGTTAGATGGCTTTCGGTTTTATGAGCTACAAGAACGTGAGTTGGGTGATTATTTTTTAGACACAATCTCTTCTGATATTGATTCTCTAATAATATATGCAGGAATCCATGCTAAGGATTATGGCCTATATAGACTCCTGTCCAAGCGATTCCCGTATGCCATTTATTACAGCATCCAAGCGGATGTTGTCTTTGTCAACGCCGTTTTGGATTGCCGTCGCAACCCCGACATTATTTCAAACCGATTGACACGGGATACTTAATGCTTAACGTTTAACGCTAAACGCTAAAATAATTATTTCATTCACTTAAGCGTTGGACGTTAAGCGTTAAATAAAATGTCACTCGTCAAAAGCAGCTTCGCCATGCCAAGCTTCGGCGGGCTTGACGATCAGTTGGCCGGCTTGGATACGTTGGCGGACAGCTTCGAAGAGGAGGATGGTTGTGGCGGCGGAGACGTTCAGGGAATCCGCCAGTCCGAACATCGGGATACGCACACGCAGATCCGCGGCAGTCATCCATTTTTCTGTAAGCCCGTATTGCTCCGTGCCAACAACAATAGCCACATTGCCCGTAAGCTTGACATCGGAATGGAGGTGTTCCGTATGCGGAGTCGTAGCGAGGATGCAAAAGCCGCGTCCGCGGAGGTAGTCAATTGCCTCATCACTCTCCGCTTCAACAACGGGAAGCGAGAAGATCGTACCTGTAGACGCCCGCACGACATTGGGATTGTGGACATCCGTGCAACGATCACAGACGATCACCGCATGGACACCCGCCGCGTCAGCCGAACGTAAAATCGTGCCCAGATTACCCGGTTTTTCGATCGACTCCGCCACGACGACCAGCGCATGCGCTGGAAGATTCAAGTCAGCCAGTTTGCGACTGCATTGCGGACCGACAATCAACAGCCCCTCCGGTCGTTCACGGTAGGCCATCTTCTCAAAGACTGCCTTGGAACAGGCATATAGCTCTGCCCCGCGTTCCTGGCATTGGCGGACAATCTCTGGCTCATTGAGGTTCTTGAGATAAAGTTCTTCGCAGAAGAAGAGCATCTCAGGCTGATACGCATTATCCAATGCGCGTTTGCATTCACGATAACCCTCAACCAGCATCTGCCCTGCTTCATCACGATGTGACCGCTGACGAAGCTTGACCACATGCTTCACCTTCGGATTTGCCAACGATGTGAGTGGTTGGATCATGTTATTCATCCCGGAGGGTTACAAAATATGGAAATAACGCAACTCCCTTTACCGTGCGGAAGCGCGACGTTGTTGCCGTGTCAGCGATAAATCAGGGGGTAAGACACCACCATCTGGATGCTGCTCATGTTCAACCTTACGGCGCATCATGAGCATCTGGACAATCGAAAGCACCTGGCTCACAGTCCAGTACAGTGACAATGCAGAGGGGAAACTGTAGAACATGAAGAGCATCATAATGGGCATCATCACCAGCATCATCTTCTGCTGCGCAGGATCACCCGCCGAAGGTGTCAGATACGTTTGTAACGCCATCGTAGCCGCCATCAGAACGGGCAGGATGTTGATTGCACCGATAAAAGGGATCATACCGAGGAAAAGGTTTTCAGGTTCACTTAAGTCAGCCATCCAGAGGAAGGGTGCATACCGCAACTCCACAGCACTGCGAAGCACTGTAAACAAGGCAATGAAGACCGGAATCTGAATCAACATCGGCAAGCAACTCGACAACGGATTAACCTTGTTCTCCTTGTAGCACGCCCAGGTCTCCTGCTGCACCTTCGTCGGATTGTCTTTGAACTTGGCTTGAATCTCTTTAAGCTTGGGCTGAAGCTCCTGCATCCGTTTCATGCTCAAGGTGCTCTTGTGCGTCAAGGGCCAAAAGATGATGCGCACGAGGAAGGTCAACAGAATAATCGCCACACCGTAATTGGGAATCAACGAATGGAAGAAATTGAGCGTGGGAAGCAACAGCTCGCAGAACCACCAGAAGAAGCCAAACTCCATCACTGACTCCATCTTGTTGCCCATGTTCCTCAACAACGACAGTTTCTTCGGTCCAATGAACAAGCTATAATGACGCGTCAGTGTTTCTCCCTTATCCAGTTCACGACCCGTAAAAACCATGCTCGCAGCGAGGGATGACAGCGCGTACGACTGCTGATTCATATCACGTACCGTCTTCAGCACAAAACCACTATTGGGTTCGCTGGAGGAAAGCGCACTGACAAAAAAACGAGACTTGATGGCGACCCATTTTTGCGACTCATTCACCGGTATCGTAACACGCTCTGGCATGCCCGCTGCAGACGAAGCACCGCCGCACCCACCCACACTCCCACCCACCAGATAGGTCTTTGTCAGTTTTTCCGAACCCCAGTACTTAACCTTTGCTTTGTCAACGGCTGGCAGGGAGTCGGCAGATAAAATATCGTTGGCGGATTTTCCTTTCGCCAACAAACCAATACTGATTTCATTCGTTCCAATGGCGATCTTTTCGCCACCCACATTTTTCACAGTGTCCGAGACGGCAATCTGATAATCTTTCAGCAATTCAATACGACGCGTGACCTCAAGATTCTGAGCCGTCACCGTAGTCAGCGTGACCACGCGACTCGCATCATCTTTCTTAATCTGATAAGCTGCATTCGGTGAAAGGCCAGGAAAGCCTGTGAGTACCAGCGCAGGTGCTTCTGCATAATCAAAGACAACCGCTGGGTTCGACTCGCTCAATTTTCCTGGCTTAACAGCAAACTGCTTCAATTGCACGTGCTTCAAAGACGCACCATGCGAGGAAATCGAAACACGAATCTCATTATCCGCTAACTCAACAACTTCTTCCGGCACAGTCGGGGTCACGGGCGCAGCAACGGCAGTCGATACGATTGGCGCCGCTACAGCAGGTGCCAAGGCAGGAACTCCGGCCGTCTGCACGACATTCGATACTGTCCATGCCTGCTGAGTGAGGGCAGCCTGTTCAGCCACACGTTTCGCTTGCTTCACCTGTTGCGTCTGACTGTAAAAAAGCCAGCCCACCAGCATCAACCCCAATATTCCAGCCAACAATTTCTCTTGTGTATTCATAAATCCTTTGCTCTGTAATTTCTGCACCTTACTTTTTTGATAGAGGCGGAACCGGATCATATCCGGACGGCCCAAATGGACGACATCTGCAGAGTCGGCAAACCGTCAGCCACATTCCCTTAAAAAATCCGTGTGTCCGCAAGGCATCAATGCAGTAAACCGAACAGGTCGGCTCAAAGCGGCAACAGGGCCCGATCACCGGCGAAATCAGCACTTTATAGGCGCGGACAAAAAAAATCAATATTCCGCAGACTATTGCACTAAAGAAAGAAAGCACAGCCTTCATTTTAGAGCCACTCACTGCACATCAGTCGTAAGCTGCCAGAGTTGCGCCCGTTTGGCAATGCGCTCAAAATCACGGATAACCTCTGCGCACTTTTTTCCCTGAATTCCCGAGCGAGCAATCAAAACAAGATGCACACCTGGAATCAGGCGCGCACACGTCAGCCTAAATGCTTCACGCATCAGCCGTTTCGCACGATTACGGTCTACCGCATCCCGAAACGTCCGTTTAGAAACAATAACGCCGACCTTTCGGTCGGCATCTACTGAAGCCGCTATCCAAACAGCCATCGTTTGTCCATACACGGAACGCTTTTGAGCAAACACAACTTTATACTGTGCAGCAACAAGGCGATTCAAACGAAGCGGCTTGGACACCGTTTCTATTGTCCGAGTCGCATCAACCATGACGCTCTCGGCCACGTTATTATACCTGTGTCAAACGCCGACGCCCTTTGCGCCGACGGGCGTTCAATACCTTGCGACCGCCTTTGGTCGCCATACGTGCGCGAAATCCGATCTTACGGACGCGCTTCAACTTCGAAGGATGCCATGTCATCTTCATACTGGAATGTTCCTACCTTTCTCGTCAAAAAATGAGCTTTATAAAATAGCATAACATGAGTCGATGGTCAACTCACCATTTGCAGTTCAATACACTTTTTTAAGTGCCAAAGCAGTAAACAGCGGTAAATGTGCGCACATAGAGCTTTCCATCGATAATAACGGGCGTTGCGCAAACCCCTACCGGTAGTTCGCTTGTCAGAATAGTGCCTTTTTCACGGCCCGCAGGGATGACATGTCCCTTACCCTTCCGGTCAAAGAGGTAAATCTTGCCATTGGCCAGTAATGGGGATGAATAAAACGGCGCATCGAAGTTGTGATCCCAAAGGATTTTTCCCGTCAACGCATCATATGCACGAAAAAGTCCGCTGTCACTGACCGCATACACAATGCCGTCATTGTAAAGGGGAGACGGCACGTATCCGGCCTTCACATCCGTCTTCCAGACCACATGTGAAG
>JBAXOG010000240.1:0-4657 GCA_037133395.1 bacterium
GAATATATATCCAATTAGTAGAAGCTCAAAAACCGTTCAAATAAAAACGCCCTACAGGAACGACAGTGTCGGGGTTTGTATTCTTGACTGGCAAAACGAGATCTTTGCCACCATGAATTTGAAATACAGGCGTGTTACCCATGTTTTCAACACCTTGCCACTCGATCACCGCCGCAATGAAACCAAAGTCGCTTCGATACACATTCCAAGCGTGTTTGAATATTGCTCTAGTCATAGTTTAGACCGTGTGAAACAGCTTTGGCCTCACGCTACTTGATAAGATTGTCATATTCGGAATGAGTGCCTATCCAGAACCAGACAACCTCTTGATCCTTTTCGATGCCAATGGCTCTATATTTTCGACCAACACGAACAGATTGCAAATGAGCAACTTTCTTGAAGTGCAACGATGGGTGATGGGGATTAGTCTTTAGTAACTCGAAATTATTATCAGCCAATTTCTGAATAGCGGTCGGCAGGCTGAAATAGCATTTCCAGAATCGGGGACTTGCGTGGTGGTTCACAGACGGGTACACCTGTTGGCTTGCAAGTCCTTAATGGCTTCATCAGCCAATTGGTCCAGTTTCCCTCTCTGGACATCCTGCTCAAAATTCTTTTCCCATACGCTTGAAGCGTACTCATCAAACCATGTGCGAAAAGAGTAGAGCTCATTCTCTGGCAAGCCTTGAATTGCTTTTTCTATTTCTTGAACTGTTGTCATGGTGATAATATAATCCTTTTAGCCCTCAGAAAACAAGATCGTTTTTATGAGGATTGTTTTCGGCTGCCAATTCATTAAGAACAGGGCCATCCCTGTCTTCTTCGGAATCCGAATTTATAGCAACCTCATCACACCTTCAATTCGACACATGCCTGCCCGTCGAAAGGATTGGTTCGAATGGCGAGTGAATAGAGATAGGGATAATCACGGGCTAAATGTTTCAAATAGTCAATCCAGCACAACAGGATGAGCTGATACATCCGTTTGATATCCCCAGACAAATGCTTGTAGTCTGCTTCATTCAAGTTTTGGGTTGTCTTACGTTGCGCAAGTTCGTCGGTGACGTGGAAAGTTGCCCATAGCATATCCGTGAAGGATTCGTGCTCAAGCAGATTCTGATTCTGAAGAAGGCTTAATAAAAACGGCCTTTTGCCTACCAACATTTTCTTCAGTGCTTCCAGATCGCCCTGTGTACTGTCGATTCCACATTCATGCTTCATAATGATCCGTATATGAGTTTAAGAATATCACACTCGTTGGATAAAGGCTAATTTCCTTTTGATCATCAATTACTTAGAACTGCGCCCATGACGCACATAATCACTTTCGGAAAGGTTATCACAGCATTAAAGAGACATTATCGTTATACAAAAGCGGATTTTCTCACACATTATAATGTGTGAGAAAATAGTATATCTCTAAACATGCCAAAAATGAATGATGGATTTTGCACGTATTCACTTAATGACAATATCGTCATTTTTAAAACGTTGTATCTGTCACGCTGATGGTGTTAAATAGTCATACAAAAACAGGAGAAAATGCGGATGAAAAATAGAATTGGCTTTACTTGATTTCTCATAACCTGCACCTACTAACCTGAAACAAACGCGGAATCTATTTTCCGCAAGGAACGCAAAGAAAGAAGATTATAACATTAAGGAGCTTATGAAAACTTCACCCTCTTTATTGCCACTTCTTTTCATCTGCATGATTGCTCTGCAGTCGGAACTCTTTGCAGTGAATGAACAACCGCGAACCAGAGAAGAAAAACAAGCTCTCAAACGACAAAAAGGCGACCCGAAGCCAGGTTTTGAGAAACGTAAGAACAATGGCGATTCTCTTCCCCTACCAACAGGAATCTGGCCAACAGCTTCCCTGATGGTCGCACGCACAACAGATACCACGGTTGACATCAACATTTTCCCGCGAAGTAATGTAAGTGGAACGATCTGCTACCGCAAATTCGACGACACCGTGACTCGTAAAAACGCGAACATCACCATGCAATCGGGTATACCGAGTGTCATCCATCTTAGCAATCTTCAGGGTAACTGCCGATACGTCTACTGGCTTGAATACTCGCCCGCTGAGAAAAGCCCAGAATACTCTTTTTACACGCAACGCGCACCGGGTAATGCCTTTCAATTTATTGTACAGGGGGACTCCCATCCGGAACGCGGACATCAGAACAATCCGATGCTCTATGCTCAAGCCCTTAAACGTATCGCCTTGGAACGACCCGATTTCTTTATTGCACTGGGCGATGATTTCAGCGTCGACACACTCCGAGAAATCACACCCGCCGCTGTCGATATTATTTACCGAGCGCAACGTGAATATTTAGGTTTTATCGGTGCCTTTGGCCCGCTATTTCTCGTCAATGGTAACCATGAACAGGCTGCCAGATGCAACCTAGACGGAACGCCGAACAATGCGGCGGTCTGGGCACAGAACACACGCGAAAAATACTTTTCTCAGCCTGCTCCGCAGGGAATATATACAGGCGACACCGAACAGATCGCCTCTATCGGCTTTCTGCGAGATTATTATGCGTGGCAATGGGGCGATGCACTTTTTGTCGTGATCGATCCCTATTGGCATTCCACTAAAGCTGTGGATAATGTGCTCGGCAGCCGGAACAAGAACAGCGACGAATGGAATTCGACGCTGGGCGATACGCAATATCAATGGCTCAAAATAACACTCGAATCCAGCCGCGCACCATTTAAGTTTGTCTTTACACATCATGTGCTCGGCCGAGGACGCGGGGGTATTGAGTGCGCATCCAACAACGAATGGGGCGGACAGAGTCGTAGCGGTGCAGCGTCCTTTTTGCAGATGCGGCCTGGATGGCCGATGCCCATCCATCAACTGATGGTCAAAAATGGAGTGACTATTTTCTTTCAGGGCCATGACCACCTCTTTTGCAAACAGGAACTGGATGGGGTCATCTATCAAACTTGCCCCCTGCCCGCCGGGCCCGCAGATAGCCGCGAAAATGTTGACGCCTATCGCAGCGGCACATCCGTCCCTGGCTCTGGGTTCCTGCGCGTCTCTGTGCAACCCACCACGGTGCATGTTGATTTCGTGAAGAACCTCCTACCACAAGACACCCAATACGGCAAAGATGGAGATATCGCCTTTTCATATCAAATCAAAAAATAAAAAGGAGCTTTTGTATGAAATTAAGTCATGGAAACACGTTTAAAACACTCTGTGTCTTAACAATTCTCGTTGCCGGAAATGGTTGCGCTCAAATATTACTTGATCCCGTAACAGCCCGCAAAGCTGGTGAGACGTTTCGTTTTGCGATCCAGGCGGACTCGCATCTCGACAACAATACTGTTACGAGTCTGTATCTGCAAACGCTCAAAAATGTCGTGGCAACAAAATCAGATTTTCTGATAGATCTGGGCGATACCTTCATGACAGGGAAGTTGCCATCCCGAGAAGCGGCTGAAGCGCAATACATCGCGCAGCGTCACTACATGGACATCCTCTCTATACCCGTTCTTTTGGTTCTAGGTAATCATGACGGTGAAGAACAGAAACGTCCCCAAGACAGAGGACCGGGGTCACGTGCGGAATGGTCTCTCGCCCAACGAAAAAAATATTTCCCGAACCCCGAACCCAACGCATTCTTTACGGGGAATCCTGATGGGAAGCAGGACTATTTTGCCTGGACGTGGGGAGACGCACTCTTCGTGATCCTCTCCCCCTACTGGTATTCGATGTCCGTTCGCGGCGGACGTGACCCATGGGACTTCACCATTGGAGATGCTCAATACGTCTGGCTCAAAAAAACACTTGAGACGTCTAAGGCACCCTATAAATTTGTTTTTATTCACCAACTGACCGGGTCCATTGATTCCGCTTCACGTGGTGGCTCCGAAGCAGCCAAATTGCATGAATGGGGCGACACGTCGCCGAATTTTAAACAACATCGCCCCAATTGGAATATGACTATCCATCAACTTATGTGTGCAACAAAGGTCAATATTGTCTTTCATGGACACGATCATTTTTATGCACGCGAAGAGTTGGATGGCGTCATTTATCAGCTTGTTCCCCAACCTGGAGCGCGTAACAACAAGAATACTTTTGCGGAGGAGTACGGCTACAAGCAAGGCGTATTTTATCCGAGCTCAGGTTTTCTTTCCGTCGAAGTATCTGCGGCAAAAACCACAGTATCCTATATACGCTCATCAACATCCGATAGTGATGAAAAAGCAATACGCAATGCTTCTGTTACACACACATATCAGGTTGATGCAAAGCTAGGATGCCAGAAATTCTACCCCTAAAAATATGCGCTTGCTATTCGCATTCGCTTTTTATATAGTCATTTTAATTGATTAATGTGTTGCGTGATGCAGTATTCGCAGAACGCATAGAGGGGAATTTGTATTTTTTGTATTTTTGTTTGTTTCGTGAAAAAACTGTTGAAGTTACAAGTAAGCCAGCTAACCGGGGGTACCGGGAATAAACTGACTGGCAACTTTGAGAAGGCACAATGGAATGGTGGAATACTGGAATATTGGACGGATACAACCTGGGGAGGGACGAGCGCCTGGCCGCCGTAGCCTTGGCGTAGACGGGTCTGCTCGTCCTAGGCACGCAGACGCGTGCCCCTCCCAGAGCCGGTATTCCGTC
>JBAXOG010000241.1:0-4500 GCA_037133395.1 bacterium
GAATTGAACTCGCTATGGGCGGCGTGATTGCAAACAACTCGGAACTGCGCCCTCATTTACCGTTCTCTGTGGTTAAATACACCTGCGCTTTTCAGATTTAACGTTGGCACGGAGATTGCAGGGAAAGGGTGGTGGCGGATTTTGGGCAACCGTGACCAAGCCATGAGATGTTTATTGATGGCGGAAGCCCGGCACTGGTATGATTGCCGCGAACAGCTTGTGGTGGCAGAGTTCTATTGGCGCCTCTTTCAAGACACCCAGTCCGTCAAACGCTGTTTGCTGAAGGCGACCGCAGCCGCAAAGACAGAAGACCATAAAGAACGAATCTCAGAATTTTTAAAGAAGCTTGGGTTACAACAGGCCACCATCGCTCTGAAAGGAATAATATGTCACGTTTTGAAGATCACTGCCATGAATCGCTTCTGCTATTCGGAACTCCTTTCGAGGAACTTCACCGCTGGCTGGATGAGTTTGCAGGCACTCCGGAATACGGTATGAGGCACCGCCATGTGCGTCATCATGTGGCTGGCATCCGAGAGGCTGTCCGACTATTCGGCACAGATGCCGCCAAAGTCGCCCGACAGCATATTGTCAGCGACCTCAAAGAAGAGGGATGGAAAGACACCGACCCCTTCCCGAAAGACGAGAAGGATTATGTCAGGATGGGGTTATTTTGAAATAGTGTCGAAATATCCGCGTACGCCAATCATTTACGATCGGTACCCTCTCTTAAAGAACCAGACTGCTTCTTCTGTAAAGCTGTCAAAGTAGACCTCGCCTTCCGTAGGTCGCTCTTGCTCAAAGGGACGTTTCTGGCACTGAGTTTTGTAAACAACTCATTTACTTCCAAGTCACTACTTTCTTTGTATGCGCGCATAAACCAGCCTTTTTTGCACCTTTAAACCGCCATAATAGAAGGAACGTTTATTGTAAGGGTGGCCACTGCAAATCCGAATACCTCGACTTTTCTTCGGATTGCATTAGCATGGTTTTTCATCTTTACTCATTTGATCTAACAACGCTTGTCGCACTTCCTTATACTGATCATCATTGGGAAACGAATCGATCAAAACTTGGATCATTGCATCACCGTGATCTTTTGCTGATTTCTTTTTCCACCCACTTTTTTCACCTTTAGCCAGTTTGAACATAAGAAGCAGTTTTACACTTTCAAGATTTTTACCTGCCTTTTGATCCTCAAGACGGCCAAATTTTGTACCAATACCATCATTGCTTTGTGCAGAATTAAATGAAGAAGAGATCATTGCAAGATTGCCAAATGAATTCAGATCTGACAAGTCCCATTTATCGTCAGAAGTCTGCGTTTGAGGGTGTAAATGCTCAATAGACCGATTAGATCGAAAACGATAGGATGCGATTGCATTTTTTTCGTCCGTCTTGAGAGCGTACATCTCCGCATCCAACAGCGTCGCTCGTTGTTCCCACAGATAATAATCCAAACGCCAAAACCAGTAACGATCAATTTTGGGGTAAACAAGTGGGGCAATGGTTTTATTATGACGCTGATTATCTTGTTTTTTTAAGGCCAACAAAGACAAAGGCTGGAGCACGAATTCGGATTCTCTATAAGCTGCATCAAATACCCAAATTTGTTTGTCGTCGGAGGAGACTGCCAGAAACGACTGGAACTGTCGCAAGAGATTTAGTTCATCCACACTCTGCCTATCATCCTCCTCGTCGTTATCTGCGTTTTTCAGAAAATCCAACCGACCTTCCCCAAGTCGGAAGACGATGTTAGTATTAATCCAGTTTCGATACGCGGTCAATGTCTCAATGAAATTATCCTTAAATGAATCTTTTTCCTGATCGCCTACTTTGGCAATAACATCCTTGAAGGTTTCAATCAGATGACGGGCATCACGCTTAGCGATTGACTCCCACATCACTCCATCCAATTTAGATTGATAGAAGGCTAGCCCTGTAAGTGCCAATGCATGTAATAACATGGTCGGCTTAGTCAACAGTAACTGGTGTAATGGTTTTTCCTGTAGCTTCACAACGTCTTCTTTTAACATCGCAGGTGGCTTTAATCCAAGTTGTTCCCACTCAGAATTAAGAATACTTTGAATATTGACGTTCGTTGAGGAAGTTGTTTCGTTCTGAGCACAAACTTGCATAGATAAAGCTGGGTTCCATTTCGCTGCCCGAGAAGAAAAAAACATTCCTTTAACAATCTCGTCCTGCTCCAGTTGGCGACCACTTGAGTTCATTTTTTCAAAGATGGCGTTCAGTTGATGCGGACTATATTCTGGCAATCGACTCACCAAAAATGATGTCTGGTTAAAAACATACCTCGAAAACTCCTGCAAATTCGTTTCGTTGAATCTTTTTTCTTTTTCCCCTTTATTGTCAACCTCTCCATGAGTAAAGACATGCCAGCAACGGCAGAAACACGCCATATGTGGATTGTCTAACTCCTTTGAGTGATCAGATAAAATGCCATACAGGCAGTCTTGATCTTTTTTCCGTCCCATATAATGGATTCGGTGCGCTTTTGATGATGCATTTACATCCGTGAACAGAAGATTTTCCCAAGACACCTCATCTGTAGATGCCCTGTCTTTAGGTGCGCAACATCCAAAAAGCATCAAAAATGTTAGCCGCTGCTGTCCATCCACCACTTCCCATTTTTCACCATCAACGGCACGTATGGTTATGGCACCAATATAATACGGCTTGGGCGCCTCCTTGCAGAGTAACCATGACCAATAGAGATCTTCGAGTAATTGATTGATTTGTTTATCATCCCAGACAAACAGTCTTTGATAGATGGGAATGTATAACGTGAGATTACTTTCTGAAATTTTGGATGGTGTGTATGCCGTTTCATCAGTCTGGTGTTGATTGTTCATTTTTATGCCTTACAGAAAAAGGTTTTAGGTTGTTGTTTGTACAGAAAAAAGCCATAAAACTTCTTCCGTCTGCTTCTCAATTGCAAAGGTTGAATCAGAACCTTTCAGTCCACGTAATAGATCCTTTAAGCTATCCCAATAGCGATTTTTCGTCGGCGTTGAGCGATCAGGGGTATACATTGCATCACGTGCCAGTGCCCATGCGAAGAACTCACCCGAAAGTGTCGCCTGATCCAAGACAGTTGCGCATTCTGAAAATATTCCCTTTGTATTGTAATGCCGTCTCTCAACCCTTCCTTCATTGCGGAGAATAGAGAGACGGTATGCAATGCAAAAAAGAGCTTCTTTTAGATGCCATTCGCCGAATTTACAATAATACATGAAAAGCATCGCCTTGATTCCTCGCCAAAGAACGCCGTTACTATGCCACTCCAAAAAGCTCATCAATTCCATCACGCATTCGTGTTGGTCGAAAGTCTGCATTTTGACACGATACAACTCCATGTAATTGAAAAACTCCGATCCTCCCGACAGCATGGAATCCATACGCGGAACAAGTGGTAGTTCCGTCAAGGCAATGAGGTCACGTTGAACTGCGAAATGTTTAAATATTGGGCGATTTTGGTTTGTATCCGCCGACGGATCAAATCCCTTGCCTCTGCACCAATGTCGCAATCGAAATAGCGAATAGTGCAGCACTTCTGTCAAGATAACCCCATACACCGTACCATCTTTGCGTTTGCACGTCGTCTGACTTAGCTTATTCCAACATTCTGCAGACTTGGCTTGGGCAGAATCTGTTTGCAGATAACGTAAGTGATGCGTCTTAAGCAGGTCATAATCCGAAAGCCGCTTACCCGTGGCATTCGTACTACTAAAAAAAGTATACGCCAAATCCTCAGACTGACTTTCGCCAATAATAATGACGCCAACCAGTACGGACTGCAGAAGCCAATCAAAGAACTTATCTTTTCGGGGGTTATCCCCTATCATCCGCTGAGCCTTTATAAGATTCTCAAGCGTAGTTTTCGCATTTTTCAAAGCCTGTATTGATTCAAGTGATCGGTTCTCGGATGTGACCCCAATAGGGCAATTCAAGATCCCGATTTCACAGGATGGGCTCAAAACTAAAAGAAGAATTGCGAGAGTAAGCAAACGTTGTTGTCCGTCGATGACTGCATATTCTTTTTGATCGTTTTGTTTCCCTTCTTTGAGGATTATTGTCCCAATATAGAAGGGCAGCGATTCCTCCTTGACAGCCTCATGCCATTGCAAAAGACTCGAAAACAACCCCGTCACATCTTCTTGTTTCCAGCAATACCCTCGCTGGTAGTCGGGAATAAAAAGATCCATTCCATTCTCGTCCGAATTTTCTGATTTTTCAGGAAATAAAATCTCCCGCACATATTTTGGAATCAGACTTACAGGAGGAGGAGCAGCACGGGAGTCTGTACTCTGCGGCACAACATTCGACGTGCCGTTATTCTGATCAACCAACACATTGATATCGTTCGGAGTATTTGCATTGGAAACTCGGAAAAGTCCACGTTCAATAATTATTTTTTCAGTCGTTTTCACTAGCATCCCATAGGTTACGCCAGAAACATTCCAGCACCTATGATTGGCA
>JBAXOG010000242.1:0-4471 GCA_037133395.1 bacterium
GCCCGTCCTTTTTCATCCAGCGGCTGAATCATCAGCGGAATATTCGGCGGAACTTCAAAGAAGGCAGAACCATCCTCTGAGACCGGCACGGTCCCGAGGATACGACGTACATCCCACGGACCGTCTTCGCCCACGCGGTCCACTTGTCCGCCCATGCCGCGATAGGAGTAGGCATACGTGCCGATGCGAAGCGACTTGATGGTGCCGCGCGGCACCCCCGCCAACCCAGGTCCGGAATAGATGTCGAGCAGATTGATATAGCCTGGCTTGGTCTTGGCTATCTGAGAAGGCAATACCGGCGGACGCTTAGTCGGCTTAATCAGCACTGGCTCAAGAAACGCATACTGGTCATCTTGAACAATCAGCGTCATATTATCGAACATGTCCACCAGGTAAAGACCCCAAGGTGTCTTGGAATCTGGCTTCATCGGCGCGATAAAATAATTTCCTCCCAACGGCAATGGATGCAGAAACTTCGGCCACGATTGATCCACGAGGCCATCCAGGATCTTAGCCTCCACCTTTTGTCCGCGTCCAGGAATGCGCTGCACCACGCCATCCGCCTCAAACCGCCCCTTGGATGGATCAAACACCACCAGTTCACCCATGCGCGCAGCACCATGATGCCCTGTCACAATCGCAGCAAATTTTCCAGCCCCATCAGGGATAGGCTTCGCATAGAACATCGCATTCGGCCAATAGGAGTTGCTGCCATAATATTCACGCTGGGCAGTGCCATCCGGATTCATGCTGAAAAGAATGCGTGCCACAAAATGAGGGATGTCGCTGTATTCCCACCGCAGATACATCACACGTCCATCCGGCAGCATCGTCGGATTCCAGTTGTGCTCCTGATCGTAGGTCAGACGGCGAATGCCCTCCTTGTCCTGACGGTACAGATGATATATGTGGGAACCACCACGGACACACGGCACCCCGATCATGGTGGCTGTGGATAAGAAGAGCGTCGCATCATCCGCAAGCCAGCAACCTGCAAGATTGTCCACATCGTCATCTGGAATCTGTTGCATCTCCGTGAATTGCTCCGGCGTATCCAGATTGACTTCATAGACGCGCATCTTCCCTTTTTCATTCTGCGAGGAAAACATCAACCGCTTGGCATCCCAGTGCAAGGCGAGCTCGCCTAGATAATCATTCGGCTTACGTGGCTTAATCACGGTTCGTGTGATTGGTACGCCAGCCAAATTTTCCATCAGGATCACTTCGTTTGTCAGACTCTTTCTACTTCCGCGCACATTGTCCCAGTTGGGGGGCAGCGCCAAATCATTCTTGCCACGCTTCACCAATAACAGTTTAGCATCCTTAAGTAACGGCACACTTAAAAGCGCTGTACGAATCTCTGCAACAAGCTTTTCCACATCAGTCTCAACCGTACTGTCTTCCGTGTTCACAAGCCGCTCCTGCAACCTCTCGATCTGCGGTTGAAGGGTTTCAGCTTTGAGTGCAATCGCGCCAGGCCATTGACTCTCTCTATCTTTCAGCGCCAAATAAACCGATTCCGTACGAACGGAGCCTAGCTTTTTCTTCAACGAAAGTCGTGACGCCGGAACACTCTTCTGCGCGCGAATATTCCACTTCGTCATCAAAGCAGACTCCACCTCCTTGCGCACGTTTTCCGGTAATGCGCGATCATAAGCCAGCACTTCCGCGATGACACCTGTATAGTTCCGGCCCTGTGCATAATTACCCAAAGCTGTTGCAGCGGATGTTGCCGAAGCCCCGACTGCCGTTAATAGATAGGGTTGATTCGGAACGACATCAGCATCTCCGGCAACGACCTGGCCATTCAAGGCCAGAAGGCCACCCTTTGTAAAATCGTTTGCATTCCCAGGATTCCGCCATACCGTACCATCTTCACCCATGCGCAGCCCCAAGTCCTGTCCATAAACACCCCATATTCCCGCGATCGGAGACTGTTTTTCGCCATGCTGGGTAACAATAAAAAGTGTTTGAACCTTAGTCGCGACGTTCGCAACCAGATGTGAAGGGGCTCCTGCACCAAAGGAGACGCCTGCATTATTTCCAAAAGCTTTTGTAATCAAAGTCGGCTGCTCGGTAGCCCCCTTCTGCTCAAAAGCAACAGATTTGCCATCTGCGTCCTTCCATGCGGTGACTCGGTTTGCTGTACAAACCACGCTATCTGCTTTTGTAACATCTAGATGAAAAACCAATCCGTCAGTCGGAACCGTCCCGGACAAAATCGTAAGCGGCAGCAATGCCACAAATAGGCCCCTATTCATCATGGTCATATTCATAAGCTCCGTCATCCCCTTCTTATTAATAATTGTGGAAATCATACCGCATCACGGCTCAAAAAAACAATGCCACTTTTACACGTGTCGAAAATTGGTATTTTTATCGAATGATCTGCAATTGGGTTTTCTTGGAAGCCGAAGCGATCCCCCCGAGATTGACAACATGATTATAGCCCATTTTCTCCATAGTCTGCCGAGCCATCGAAGCGCGGCCCCCCGAATGGCAATAAAGATAAACCTGCACCGACTTATCGGGCGCCACCGCGTGGATCCGTTCACGAATGGTGTCGTAGGGAATGAGCACGGCGCCAAACAGATGCCCTGCCCCATATTCTTCAAGCGTACGCACATCTAACAATAGATACTTCTCTGGCATTGGCACAGATCCCGTGCGACAGCCAGTCATAAAAAGCGACCCAATAACACAGAGCGCCCATTTTTTAAAATCCATAAACTATCTCCCTTAAATCTATACAGGTCTATACTATAACATGCCACAGCACAGACTACAAAAAGAATATTGTGATGTTCGGGTTGCAATTACATATTCTGTATCCTCTGCGGCCAAAACCCTTGAAGTCCTAAAGCCACGCATGGTATCATAGTTTCATGAATACGTCCGCTGAACCATCACGCATGCTCTCTTCCGCTCGTGCCATCGCACGCGATTTGCAGGATGCTGGACATGAAGCACTTTTTGCCGGCGGCTGTGTTCGCGATCTCTTGCTCGGCCGGCCGCTGAAAGACATCGACATTGCAACCTCTGCCACGCCCGATCAGATCGAAGCGCTCTTTCAGGGCCAGACAATCGCGGTCGGCAAATCCTTCGGGGTCATCATTGTCCTACGGGACGGCTTCTCGTTTGACGTGGCGACCTTCAGATACGATGGTACCTACACGGATGGACGCCATCCGTCCTCCATCGCCTTTACAACAGCAGAGCAGGATGCCGCCCGCCGCGACTTCACCATCAACGGACTCTTTGAAAATCCAGAAACAGGCGAGGTCGTGGACTACGTGGACGGACGGGCTGATCTTGACGCACGCATCATCCGCACCATCGGAAATCCCGAGCATCGTTTCCAGGAGGATCATCTGCGGATGTTCCGCGCAATCCGCTTTGCCTCCGTGCTAGGTTTCCATCTTGAAGCGTCAACGTTTCAATCAATTCAGCAACACGCCGACTGGATTCGCAGTGTCAGCGCAGAGCGCATTTCCAAGGAGCTTCTTCGGATGTTGTGCGAATCACCCAAGCCGTCGATCGGCCTGAACCTCCTGCTCGAAACAGGACTGCTGGTCCATATCCTCCCGGAGGTCGCAGCCTTAAAAGACGTCGCGCAACCCCCAAAATACCATCCCGAAGGCGATGTCTGGACACATACCCTGCTCATGGTAGACACACTGGCCGAGCGCAGAACAGACACCGGCATACCGTATGAACAACTCATGCTGGGCGTGCTCTTGCATGATATCGGCAAGCCGTCCACCTTGTGCACGGCACCCGACAGTGAAACAGGCGAGCTTCGCATACGCTTTCCCAATCATGCACCAGCCGGCGCAACGATGACGCAGGCGATACTCGAACGCTTGAAACTGCCTTCCGCCTATATCGATGCCGTCATTGCGCTGGTTGCCGAACACATGCACTTTGTCGATGCAAAAAAAATGCGGCAAGCCAAATTAAGACGCCTCTTAGGCAACGCCTATTTTTCAGCCTCCCTAGAACTGATGTGGCTCGACATTCACCACAGCAACAAAGACTTCTCAACCTGGCAGTTCCTGAGATCCAGTTACGATGCGTACATCCATGAGCCAGTTCTCCCCGAACCACTCATTCGCGGACGCGACTTGATCGCGCGCGGATTCACTCCCGGACCTGAGATGTGCAACCGCTTAGAGGAGCTCTACGACGCCCAGCTCGAAGGCCGGCTGGATGAAGAACTCAACAAATTGTATCCATAACATTCGACGCGTGTCGAAAGCGAATCACCATTCATGAGCACATTGACAGAAACCGCCATTCCGCAAACAGATTATACGCCGTTGCGGGCAACACAGTTTTATATTCCGTTGATTATTCAGTCGGTCTCCCAGAGTCTGACGTACCCCATGGTTGCGGCTATTGTGTCGCATGGGGAACATGGCGTGCTGGATCTCGCGGCCTTCGCACAAGGTCAGGCCCTCATGTTTGTCAT
>JBAXOG010000243.1:0-4441 GCA_037133395.1 bacterium
TTTTAGTGTTTCAAAAATAGTTACTTTTTGGGGCTTGACTATTTTGCCCCCCCCCCCGCATAATATATGCCAATCGTAGGTGCTGGAATGTTTCTGGCAAACCCTATGGGATGCTAGTGAAATAATATGTCACATTTTTCATTAACGTGCGATAGGGACTCCATACGGCGCAAGCAATTTTTGTCTGCAGCGCAGCAGACACTGGCACTTCTTCCGGGCGTAGAGGTTCAGACTGCTGAGGTCGGACATCTGGCTCTGGCATGGTCGTACGGGAAGAACACGCCACTGAGTTGCACGTCGCGTCCAGACGCGTTCAGTCTTTTGTGCGGTTATGCCGTGATGGAGTCCGGCGAGCGGCTGAACGCAAGTCGTCTTTTGGAGTTGTGGAATGTCCGCGGACATGAACTCGATACTTTAGATGGATATTTTTGGGGTGCAGTCCGCAGTCCAGATGGCGCGTTGTCGGTGATGTGCGACCCGTTGGGTCTGTTCCCTGTCTATTACAGCATAAGAGGGGATGTGTTGATTGTCGGGTCGAGTCCGGGCTGTTGTTTAGCGCATCCCTCATGCCCAGAAGTCTTGGACGTGCGTGGTTTGGCAGGTATTTTGTTGATCAATGGCCTTATGGAAGAGCGTACATTGATTGAGGGAGTGTCCCGTCTTAAATTCGGACATCGATTGGAGTGGGATCCTGAACACGGAGTTTTTGAGCGCGAAATTTTCAAGTTGCAGCGTGAGGACACGTGGCAGAATATGTCGCATGACGCTATTCTGAAGTGCGCTGAAGAGATGATGCGCAAGAGTGTCCAGCGGCATTGTCCTCCAGGGGCGGAGACGGCTCTGCTCTTGTCGGGAGGACTCGACTCTCGTCTGATGGCGGCATTTTTGAGCGACGAAGGAGTCTCCTATAAACCGTTTACGTGGGGGCGCCCCGATGATTTTGAGATGCGCGCCGCACGGGCGGTTGCGGATAAACTGGGGTTGTCGCTGATAATGGATGATCATGAGCCGAGTCATCAGGCGTTTGTCGAGGCCATCCGTCAGGTGGCTCACTGGATTGCCGTGCCGTGCGGATCCGTGGCATTTAGCGAGAATGAGGGAAACGAGTCGACATTGGCTGCCGTTGCACCCTTTTTCTGGTCGGGTTTTGTGTTTGACCTGACATTGGGTGGGTTGTGCATGCCGCCTTTCCCTTCTCAGTCCCAGATACCAATTGATTTTGAGACCGCTCTTTTTCAGTGTGAAAACAAATGGGGGATCGCGCCTGATGTGCTCAAGCGGTTGATGCGGCCGGTCCTGGCGGAGGCTGATGTGGAGGCCCTTGTTGCTAGATGGAAAGAGACGCATCGCTTTTCGGGATTTTCGGAAAGGCAAAAAGGTTTCTTCTCGTTTCTTCTTGTGAGGGCAAGATACCATCTTGGCTCGGAGTTGCATCGGTTGAGCGGGCAGTCTTGGCCCTTACTGCCCTTTTTGGAACGACAGCAACTTCAGTTTCTGTTTAATCTGGAAGACGCTCATCTCGAGAAGAGACGCTTGGAGATGAACCTGCTCCGAAAGGTAAACGTGAATTTGCTGGACGTTCCTTTTGATACTAATTCGTTCCGCTTTGGTCGCTTACAGGATAAGAAATCCAATGCGACTGCTTCGTGGGGCCTGAAGTTGAAGGATCGTCTGATGAGTCATGTCCTCAAGTGGTATTGGAGGGTCTGGAAGCGATCAGACCCGCGACGTTACTATCGGCTGTACGACCTTAACGCGCCCCAGTGGCATGCGGTACGGGAAGCGGTAGAACCCCTCCGTGTGAGGGCGTCTGGGGTGTTCGACTGTTGCGAGCTTCAGTCATTCTTGCCTCCCTGCGATGTCTCCTTCCGTCATGCTAAGCCTTTTGCAGAAGGAGCATCCTGCAAAAATGTGATCGGCCTTTTGCTTTGGCTCGAACAACATCCGCAGGCCTTTCCGCAGAAACCAAAGGAATAAAGATGCACATTCAGATTCATGACTATCTTCGCGAATTGGCCGCTGAGGCGGACATTGTTTATTGTCCGAACGGCGGCAATGCTGGTGACGCAATGATCGCAAGCGCCACCTATGATCTCTTTGCGGAGGCGGGTGTCTCCTTTACGCTGTTTGATCCGGAACATTTCGATCCGAAAGGAACAACCCTGGTTTATGGGGGCGGCGGGAACTTGATCCCGCTCTATCCGTCAGCCCGCACGTTTATCGAACGCTATCATCGCTCTGTCCGGCGATTGATTGTTTTGCCTCATACGATACAGGGACACGCGGACCTGCTGGCAGTTTTGGGCGAGAACGTTGATCTGTTGACACGAGAGAACATTTCCTATAACTATGTCAAGCGCGTGACATCAGGCCCACGTGTTTTTCTGGCGGATGATTTAGCGCTCAGTTTATCTCCGTCCGCCTATCTTGATAAACCAGAAGGATGGTTTTGGATGATCTGTAGACAAGAGAACAGCGGATATCGCAAAATAAAGCTTTGGTTTATTTTGGCGCGTGAGCACTGGAGACGCAGGTGTTTTCCCGTCTCTGGGCATGTGCTCCAGGCGTTTCGGGGTGATCAGGAACGTACGCGGAACACGCTGCCCCGAGGGAACGTCGACGTTTCCCGTCTGTTAAAGTGCAAAAACCTTTCGCCTGTGCAGGCGGCTTGTACGACGCAGATGCTATTTCGCTTTATCAACAATTATCAGGAAGTACAGACCGACCGACTCCATGTCGCGATTGCCGCTGCGTTACTGGGCAAGCAGGTCAAGATGTATGCCAACAGTACTTATAAATGTGAGGCCGTCTACCGGTGTTCACTCGCCGGACGTTTCCCTCAGATCCAGTGGATGGGAGGGGAAAATGAATCCTAGCCTTGAGAGGAACAACAGATGAACGCTTCATCTCTGCTCATCCGGAATATTCGATTGACGAGCGAAAACGGTGTGTCGCACATTACGGCGGATGTGGACGGATTACCGGTCTGGTATGAATCCTCGGATGTTGAGATGCAACGGCGGGGAGAAATTTTTGCATGCGCCTTCCTGTTGCCCGCGATGAAGAGGGGGACGGATCTGCGTATCGAAGGCATATCGATTTCACCCCTTTGGCTGGCGAATGCAAAACTCCTGATGAAGATTTTCAGTGAGTGGTGGGGGTATACACCCATTGAAATTTCCTGCGACAGCGCAGGCCCAGCAGTCGAGACGATTGCGGCTTCGCACACAGGACTCTTTTTTACGGGTGGCGTGGATTCTTTCTACTCCCTGTTATTCCCGAAAGAGCAGATTGACGCCCTTGTTTATGTGCATGGCTTTGACGTCGGGGTGAACGATCAGAAACGGTTCGAAGATACGCGCCAGCATCTGGCCCAGGTTGCAACAGATACAGGCCTGCGGTTAATCCTGCTGAAAACCAATCTCCGGGAACATCCGCTGATTCGCGAGATGGAATGGACGAAGGCACATGGCGGCGCATTGGCTTCAGCGGGCTATACATTGCCTGGAATTGGCCGAATGATTATCTCTTCTTCTGATTCTGGTCGTTTAATTGTTCCCATGGGCACGCATCCTGAGACCGATCCACTTTGGTCGAACGACCAACTGGTTCTTATGCATCAAGGCACGGAGGCGAGCCGTCGCGTCAAAGTGAAAGCCATTGCGGATCATCCGCTGGTGATGCGCCATCTGCGCGTTTGCTGGAAGAATGCAGGCAGGACGAATAATTGCTGCAGATGCGAAAAGTGCGTGCGGACCATGTTGATCCTCGACTCCCAGGGTAAGTTGACCTCGTTTGAAGCTTTCCCATCTCGCCGTGGGTTGTTTTGGCGTGCCTGTCAGATATCAAGCATTACCCCGAGTTCTATGAGGGGTTATCGTAGTCGGCTCGTGACGTGTCCGCGCTGGCAAACGAGACTTGCGATGCGCATCATGATGACGCGCAGTTGGTTTCGCAACCAGAAGAAATCGATTTTCAGACGTAAAAGGAACAATAAATGAATGATGCCCCTCTACTCATCCGGAATATTCGACTGACGAACGAAAACGGTGTTTCACGCATTGTTGCCGATGTGGACGGATTGCCTGTCTGGTATGAATCATCTGATGTTGAGATGCAACTACGCGGAGAAGTCTTTGCGTGTGCTTTCCTGTTGCCCGCGATGAAAAGGGGGGCGGGTCTGCATATCGAAGGCGTTTCACTCTCACCTCTTTGGCTGGAGAATTCAAAGCAGGTAATGGAACGGTTTAGTACATGGTGGGGATATACGCCCATTGAAATTACCTGCAATGGCGCCTATCATCCGGTTGGAGCGACGAATGAGACTTCGCATACTGGACTCTTTTTTACTGGCGGTGTGGATTCTTTTTATTCTCTGTTGTGTTCGGGAGAGCAGATTGACGACCTTGTGTATGTGCATGGTTTTGACAGTGCGCTTGCA
>JBAXOG010000244.1:0-4430 GCA_037133395.1 bacterium
CTGCCTACTGCCACTGCCTACTGCCACTGCCTACTGCCACTGCCTACTGCCACTGCCTACTGCTACTGCTACTGCCTACTGCCACTGCCTACTGCCACTGCCACTGCCTACTGCCACTGCCACTGCCTACTGCCACTGCCTACTGCTACTGCCCCACCACTCGGCTGCACGAAAAAGCAAGTGATTTGCACGAAAAGGCATGGAAGTTTTTTGAAAAAAGAGATATAGTATCTGCAATTTAGAACAAGGACTTTACTATGATACGATTATTATTTTATGTGGCCACACTTATTGTCGCAGGGGGGATCTGCGCGCAACCTCCTAAGAGTCAAGAACTGATGGAGAGCGATGCGCACCAGCGCAGGGATTTGAGTTTGCCCCACTCGCGCATCGTGTTGAACTTTTTTGACTTCAAGAGTACGAATTCCGCTTGCGTGTATGGCACGGCGGCAAATCTACCTCTTCATGCCGCCTGGCTTTCGACGGAGAAGAATGATACGAGTCCTAAGGCGAACTCGCGCTTCAGTCGCGCTGTGCCTGAACTGTTGATGCTCTATCGGGCGAGCGCAACGGGAATGGTCGCGGCTGTGAAGGATCCAGAGGGCTCCTTAGCGCAGACCTATTCTACGACGTGGGCTCCCCATGCGTTGGGCTTTGTTGGGCGTTATGCGAATGGCTCCGAAGTACAGGGGCAAGAATTCCTTGCGGACGAGGAGACGCTTGTGCGTCAGATGCGCTTTACTGGACAAACGTCATCGTTTGTTGTGACGGGTCGGTTTCAAGGCGCGGCGGAGGTCAAGGGTAAACGCTTGTTGGTTCGGAATGGGGCGATCCGGTATGCAATCGAACTGGATGCGCCGGGAACTTTTGAACTTATATCCCCGCCTGCTGGATTTCGACCACTAACCTGTCGAGGCGTGAGCGAAGCGGCTTGGGGCGGGCTTGCCTCAGGAAGGAAGCCTATAGAAGGTGCTTGGTGGAGTTTTAAAATTGATCCATATTCATATCCGCGTGGCTGTGTGAACGTTGTGGTCAAGTTTGCTGAATCAGAGGAGTCCGACGCAGAGTTGCTTTCGCATGTACATGGGTTTGCGGAGGCGCGGGTGCTGGATGCCATTTTGGCGAAGCGAACCGAACGCTGGGATCGGTTATTACAGGTCATTCCTGAACCCGATACAACGGATTTGCTGAAGACGGTCAACCCCAAAGGCGTAACCGCAGAGGGCATACGCCAAGCCTATTACAAGGCATGGGTCTTTACCATTCAAAATGTGATACCAGCAGATAAGAAGTGTTATCCTTATCCGCAGTTGGCCGCAGGCAAGCCTTCGTTATGGGATGAAGGTGAAAAGCGTGCGCCCTTCTCTGCAGCGTGGGAAAGTTTTCTTGGCACTCAATTCTATGCATTCATTGATCCGAAGACAGCGGTGGAGTCTTTTAAGGGTTTGATGTCCTTGGTGGATCAGGAAGGCATGCTGGGAGGCGAGAGCTTGCCGTCGCGCAAGGCTCAGACGGCCATGATACTCTATCGTCTGACAGGCGACCGTGACCTGTTGAAGGAAACGTATCCCGCGCTCTGCCGCTATATGGAGTGGCGTATGAAGATTTCGCATTGGGTCTATGGCAACTTTAAACCAAACCCGTTGTGGAAGGATGCGGAGTTTGTCTTTTCCGCGATTATTGACATGGAGCACCTTGCGGATGTTGCAACGCTCATCGGGAAGCCCGAAGAGGCGAAGTTGTGGCAGGATAAACGTGCAGCGTTCTACAAGGAATCCCAGAAATGGTTTTGGAAGACCCCGACAACCCCGCCCGTACAAAATTGGTGCGGAAGCGGACCTGTCCCGAATCAGCAGGATCATGCGGCTTGGGTGACGACGGCGTTCTATATGGACGGGATGCTCCAAGGCGATTATCTCAAGAGCACCTTGGCGAAATTTGATAAGTGCTATAATACGGATGCGAATTTTGCAGGTTTCGGAATGCCGAAATATCCGGATATGAGTTATACGGTTTATGGGTTGCTGAAACAGGGTTATCCTGAACGGGCCCGTGGTTTGATGGAAGCGTGCATACGTGATATCGTACGTGCTGGAGCACCCTTTGCTGAACAATATGTGGGTGACAATTTTCGTGCGGATGGTGTACGTCCATCGTTGTTCGGCTCGAGCATGATCATTGACTTTACGATGCTGATGAATGGCTATAAGTATGATCGCGGTACGCCAACAGTCGCCTTGACCTATACGCAGGACAGCGGTGTGGCAGGGCTGCTGATCCGAGGGAAGCGGGTTGATTTAAAGTGTGCCGATGGCAAGGTGCTGTTCGGGGAAAAAGGGAAAATGAAGCCGGTCAACGCCAAGATCGGTCACGTTGTGGAAATGGTGGGAACTTCCTCTGCGGAGTCCCGATAAGGAGATAAACATGGTTACGCGTTTTGAAGATAATCCGATTATTAAGCCAGCGATGCTGAAACCCTCGATGGAAGGGATGAAGATTGAATGCACGATCAACCCGGGGGCCTTCATGTTTGAAGGCAAGACGTGGCTGATTGTGCGCGTCTGTGAGCGTCCGCCCCAGACCCCCGGCAAGACGACTTTTCCGATCTTTGATGAGAACGGCAAGCTGAAAATTTTGACCTTTGACAACACTGATCCTGACTTGGATCTGTCTGATGCGCGCCTGGTGACTTACAAGGGCGTGACCTATCTTTCGACGATCTCGCATTTGCGCCTGATCTGTTCAGATGATGGTATCCATTTCTATGAACCCGATGAGAAACCGCGCATGATCACAGGCTTAGGGTCGCTGGAGACCTTCGGCATCGAGGATTGCCGCGTGGCGAAGATCGATGGAACCTTCTATCTAACCTTCACGGAAGTCTCTGAGAGCGGGGTCGGTGTAGGCATGATCAGCACCAAAGACTGGCGTACGTTTGTGCGTCATGGTATGATTATTCCGCCTCACAATAAGGATTGCGCGTTGTTTGAGGAGAAGGTGGGCGGCAAGTACTGGTGTCTGCACCGTCCGAGCGGCACGGAGTTGGGCGGAAACTTCATCTGGCTAGCCTCGTCGCCGGATCTGCTCCACTGGGGGCATCATACCTGCATCGCACATACGCGTCCTGGTAAATGGGATGCGGCGCGTGTGGGTGCGGGCTGTTCGCCGATCAAGACTGACAAGGGCTGGCTCCTGATTTATCATGGCGCGACCCAGAAGCATCGCTATTGTTTGGGAGCCATTCTGCTGGACTTGAATGCCCCGACAAAGGTGATTGCCCGTTCGGACGCACCGCTTATGGAGCCGACACTCACGTATGAGACCTGCGGATTTTTTGGCGAAGTGATTTTTACAAATGGACACATTGTGGATGGCGATACGGTGACGATGTACTATGGCGCAGCGGATGAGGTCATCTGCGGTGCAAAGCTGTCGATCAAAGAAATCCTGAAGAGCTTAGGTGTTTAATTATGTTAAAAAAAGAACTCGAGGTTTTTAAGAGCCAGTCCAAGAATGTGCGGATTTTGTTGTCGGCATTTATGCTCTATGCGTTTGTGATGCCGGTGATGAATGTCTTTGTGGGCTCATACATCATGCGTAATTCGCAGGATGTCGGTAAGGTCGTTCTTTACCAGCTTATGATCTATACAGGTATTCCTGTCACGGCCTGGCTGAACGGCTATCTGCTCAACCGGATGAAGGGGTCCTGGCTTTATGCAGCAGGAATGTTCTTGAGCGGAATATCGATGTTTGTCATGACCTCCATCAAGTCGTTGGACAATACAGGCATTGCTGTTGCAGGTCTGCTGATGGGCGGTGCTGCGGGGCTCTTCTGGTCGAACCGTAATTATTTGGTTTTGAAAAGTACGACCGATGAGAACCGCAATTATTATCAGGGACTCGAATCCTTTATGGGAACCTTCTGTAGCGTCTTCGTCCCCTTGCTTGTCGGCTGGGCGATTGCGGTCTCCCCAAAATTGTTTGCCACGGCAGATGTGAACACAGCCTATCGCATGGTGACCTTCCTGGTGATGGTGCTGACGGCGGTTGCCGCATGCATTATTCTGCGCGGCAATTTTGAGAGCCCGAAATTGCCCAAATTCGTCTACTTCAAGTTTAATGCACTTTGGAATAAGCTTCTGGTGCTGGCTTCCTTCAAGGGTATGGTACAGGGTTTTATTGTCACGGCGCCCGCCATGTTGATCATGCATGTCATGAAGGGAGAGGAAGGCGCGCTGGGGACGGTTCAGAGCGTGGGCGCACTCCTCTCGGCTCTGCTCATGTATGTGATCGGTCGACATGCAAAGCCAGAACATCGGATGAAGATTTTTGGTGCGGGCATTTGGCTCTTTGCACTTGGTGCCGTCTTGAATGGTGTGTTATTTAATTCCATGGCTGTTATTTTATTCATGGTCTGCATGATGTTTGCT
>JBAXOG010000245.1:0-4358 GCA_037133395.1 bacterium
TAAGGCAATAAGGCAATCACGCAATAAGGCAATTTCCATTGAAGTTATAGGTAAGCCCGCCGCCAGCCATGCGGGAACAAACACGGGAATAACTGGAGAGTAATAATGGAATGGTGGAATACTGGAATATTGGAAGAGAAGACTGTTGGGAGGGACGAGCGTCTGCTCGTCCTAGGCACGCAGACGCGTGCCCCTCCCAGAGCCGGTATTCCGTCTCCCCCATCATTCCAACATTCCAATATTCCAACATTCCAGCTTGAAGTTACAGGTAAGCTGCATTGCCTCAGTAGAACCTGACGATTGTTCCATTGGGGCCGGTCGTGACCTTCAGCTTGCCTAACCCGCTGAAAATGAGATTGTTAAGCGGCGCGTTGGTTCCATACACACCTTTCGGCATAGTGACGCTGCCGAGCTTCAGGGATGTGATCGTGTTGGTACCGGTGAAATTTAGGTACATCTTCGCATCACCGTTATCCGTGGCGATGACAACCGACGAGGCGACACCGAGACTGTTAGTCTTTTGGGTTTCCAGCGTACCCAGGATGACCGTGGTGGTGCCGGCGTAGAGATTGTTCGTTCCTGACAGAATCAGTTTCGAGGTGCTGCTGTTCTGGACGACGGCTGTGACGTTCGCGCCGATGATGCCGCTGATGGTGCTGGCTCCGGTGCTGCCGCTGCTGTTAGTGATTGAACCCACAGGGTTGATGGAGGCGCCGGTAAGCGTAATAGGACCACTACCCAAGGTTGAGGCAAAGGTGAGATTGCCGGTGCCAGTGATGTTACCGCTAATTTTGAGATTAACGCCGCCCACCTTGTCATAAATAAACTGCAGGTTGTTATTCAGAGTGATGTTACCACCTATCCAGGATGAGGCGGTGACGTTAGGCAGGACGCGGATGGTGCGGGCGCCCCCACCGCTCTGCACGATGATGGGGTTGATGGAGCTGGCGGGCCCATTATACCCTGCGTTGGATTGGGTTGCCAAGGTGGCGTCGGCACCCACGGTGGCGTCACCGAGGTAAATGGTGGCGGTGGGGGGGCCCCAATTGCGAGTATCACCATTATTGCCGCCCAATTGGTCAGCGAGCGTGCCCGCCTTGATATACAAATTGCCGGTGAAGGCGTTTGAGCCAGAGAGGGTCAACGCCGAGGTGGCGCTGTTCTGGACGACGTCCGTAACGTTCGCGCCGATGGCGCCGCTGATGACGTTGCCTCGGGTGCTGGAACTGCTGTTAGTGATTGCACCCACAGGGTTGATGGATGCGCCGATAAGATTAATTGATGTGTCACACACCCCGGTTGAGGCAAAGGTGATATTGCCGGTACCAGTGATGTTGCCGCTAATATTTAGAGGATTGTTAGCATTCCTGCCACTATACGCTAACTGCAGGTCGTTGTTCAGGGTGATGTTACCACCGAAGTTGGGGTTTTGGCCAAGGATGGGCGTCGCCTGGATGGTGCGGGTGCCCCCACCGCTCACCACGACGATGGGGTTGCTGCAAACGAATCCGTTGTTACCGGATTGCAAGGTGGCGTTGGCGCCCACGGTGGCGTCGCCGAGGTAAATGGTGGCGGTGTTGGGGCCAAAATTGCCGACATAACCTGAACTACTTTGTCGATCCATGAGCGTGCCCGCCTTGATGTAGATATTGCCGGTGAAGGTGTTTGAGCCGGTGAGGGTCAGCGTGTTGTTGCCGAGCTTGATGATATCCGACTTCGCGGTCTCGGTGATATTGGAGTTGATCGTGATGGCACCACTGGTCGACGCGCCCACCGTCAGGTTGGCGTCCAGCGTGATGGGTGAGTTGATGGTGAGGGTGCTCGTGCCGGCATTGGTGATCGAAGGCAGGGTGCCGGCGTTGCTCACGAAGTTCAGCAAACTTCCGCCGGTTGAATAGAGGTTCACAGTCTGGTTCGGCACCACCAGCAACTGGTTGAGCGAAAAGGCTCCCGCGTTGTTGTTAGTGCTGTTGTCGGCAGCCTTGGGATTGAAGACGATTATCGTATCCGTGCCGCTGACCCCGACTACGCCATTTGACCAAATGGTGGTGGAGCCTGGCCACCAGTTACCGCTGGCCGTGTTCGTGTAACTCGCCGACTGCACGTTCCCAGCCGCGAACAGCAGTGCCATACACGCCACGCCGCGTATGAACCATTGCCGGATGACTCCCATTGTGTTCTCTTTTCTGTGTGTCGTATTCATTCTCTGATCTCCTTCTTTTTGCACGCGGGGTTCCGCGCCGCTTGTTCATTAAACATCGCAATCGCTTGCCTGTAACTTCAAGAGAATTTCGCGAAGCGAATACGCTTATTCCTTATTGCCTTATTGCGTTATTGCCTTATTGAAATTCAAAAATTCGATGTTCGATGTTCGATGTTGAATGTTCGATGTTCGCATTCATTCGTGTGATTCGCGCCATTCGATGCTTGACTCTGATTCCCAACTTGCTGACACTTACTGACACTTCTAAGACTTATTGACACTTCTCCAAGTTACGCTTCCGTTGTTCCTCCGTCGTCACGTTTTCGACAGCCGCCTTGCCGAGGCGCGCCTCGAGTTGCGCGTAGTAGAGCGAGCGTGGAGAGACCCTTTCAGCAGGGTGTTCCTTCCATGCCGTTCCTTGCAGAGAGCCTTCGCACAGCTCATCCTTCCGACCCGAGGCCGCATTCACGGAACCCATATACATCTTCGCCCACGTGGAATCGAACAGCCCAGGATCTGAGTTTCCGATCATGAAGTTCTGCCCGAGCGGCGGCTGATTGGCAAAGATCATCGTGGACGCGCAATTCCAGAAGACGATCGTGTTCCCGCTCCATCCATGGTTTCCACCCCAGCGACCGCGGTTAACCGAACACAGCCCTGCCTTCTTACCGTTCACCCGGACATTATCGTACAGCGTCCCCATGGTCCACTTGTGATGCGTTTCGCTACAGTCCCAGGCGGACTCCGAACTGCAATCCACAAAGGCATTTGGACCGCATACATTAGCCCCCATCATAAAGTCATGCCGTCCGTTACGACTGGTACAGCGCTGTATGAGGATCGAAGGCCCTGCTTTCCCCGCGATCACATACGTGTAGCGCCGCCCGCCCGCGATCAGGGAAACAGGATCCAAGGCCGTGCAGTCCTGCACAGTAATGTTACGCGCCCCTTCTCCAAGGTTCACGATACCGCTGTTCATGTGCGTGGCCGTGCAATTGCGAAGCCAGCCATTTTCGATCTTGGAAAAGCCTACCGCCCAGCCGACATGCCGCTCATCGCAGGCATATTCATTTATCCCGGCTTGACCATAGATGACAAGGTTCGTTCGCATGGTTGGATCAAAGATGCTGTCAAAACGAAGTTTCTCAATGCCGCACTCTCGAATGCGAAAATCAGGGGGAGCCGGGAAAACCATACCGCCGCCGTATTTCTGGTCGAGGGCTTGGGGCAAGGGAACATCCATGACCAGTTCACCGTTTGAAAGCGAGATCAACTTTCTCTCGAAAAAGGCGATTGCATTTCCCCCGGACCATTTATAGATATCCATGCCGATATCTTTGATCCACTCTGCGGAGGCAGCCTTGTAGACAATGATCCCATCCCCGGGCTTAAGATTCTGAAGGGGCGATTGAGTCCAAGGCTTTTGGGTATACCTTTTGTCGGTCTCCTTCCAAATGCGCAAACACGTCGAGCCCACAGGAACATAGTGCTGGTCGAGGATGTTTCCCAACGGAACCTTCGGCCATCCCAGACCAGGGCGGCTGGACTTCACATCAATCAAATACGGCACCCACGCCTTTATCGTATCCAGCAGAACCGTTCCGTCCTCGCCGTCGCCTTCGCCTCTCAACACGACACCCGAGTAGGACATGATAAGCGGCTTATTAACCTTCCACAGCCCCTTTTTCAACAGAAGTGCTCCACGTCCATCCGGGGTCTTCTCAAGCCTCTTCCCCAGATCGTCCAAGGCGGCCTGGATGCGGCCTGATTCGTCCTCTGCGCCACTCGGCTCAAGCGTGACAAGCGTCGGTACGTCGGGAAGCTTGACGCCTCCATTCCAATAGCCGCAATACGAGAAATCGGGAATCCGATCCCCCTGCTCATTCCATGGCAACATGACGAGGCGACCTGCTTGATCCCGTTGAACGAGTTTACTTTCCGTACCCTCGACACGCTGGATACTATGCTGGCACAGCAAAAAAATTAGAATAATCGTCGCCGATGTGCGATACATAATGCATCCCTTCGTTTAAATAGCTGTTTATACTATACCACAGATGTAGGGAAAGCGCCATAGCCTCAGCAATTCTAATTATGACCAAGCGTCAATTGACAAACTAAGTTAGACCCTCCGTATTCGGAAAGGTCTAACTTA
>JBAXOG010000246.1:0-4242 GCA_037133395.1 bacterium
AGCAGGGAGGAGGGAGGAGAAAAGAGTGAATAGTGGAGAACAGTTATCTGACGCATTTCAAATTACAACTCCTCCCTCCTACTTTCTCTCTCCTCCCTCGGGTGTTGAGGCAACAAAGTTGAGGCAACACCCGGTTCGCAGGGGTGTTGACTTTCACGGGGTAATCGCTTAAGATGTGCCCTCATAAACAAATGGAAACGACACGACATAATCAGGAATTACGGGTGCTGCATGAAATCAGCGTAATCATGAATCAGAGCGTAGAGATACGTTTTGTGGTGACGCAGATCCTGGAAACACTGGATGCATGCCTTGGATTCCGTTACGCGACGATCACGTTGCTCCGAAAGGGCGGTGATGACATCCTGATTGAGGCTGCGCATGGTCTGACGCAGGAGCAGGCGCAACTGGGACACTACAAGCTTGGCGAGGGCGTGACGGGGACGGTTGTCTTGACGGGTGAACCGATGGTTGTGCCTCGGACGAGCGAGTCTCCTCTCTTCTTAAATCGTACGAAGCAGGGGAAGAGTCCAGATACTGCCTTCATCTGTGTTCCCATCAAGGAAAAGAAGGAAGTTGTCGGTGCATTGAGTATTTATCGGGACTTTGCGGACAGCGTTCAGCTGGCGGCAGATGTCGACATCCTTGAAATTGTGGCCTCTATGATGGCGCGTGCTCTTTTGTTGCGCCGTGATTTGCTTGCGCAGCAGGAGTTGCTGGAAGACGAGAATCGACAACTCCGTGCGGAACTGACGCGGCGTTATCATCCAGACAACATCATCGGAAATTCGCGCGAGATGCAGGAGGTTTACGATCAGATTTCGCAGGTCGCGAAGAGTCAGGCCACCGTACTCATTCATGGCGAGACGGGCACGGGCAAGGAGTTGGTCGCTCATGCGATTCATTACGCCAGCAATCGCGCGGATAAATCCTTTGTGCGGGTTCATTGCGCGGCGTTGCCAGAAACCATTATTGAAAGCGAATTGTTTGGACATGTCAAGGGTGCCTTTACCGGGGCGGTCTCGGATCGCAAGGGACGTTTTGAGTTGGCGGATGGTGGAACGATTTTTCTGGATGAAATAGGGGAAATCCCTCTGGCGATTCAATCAAAGCTGTTGCGCGTCCTGCAGGAACGCGAATTTGAGCGTGTCGGAGATGTTAAGACGACCAAAGTCAATGTACGCATCATCGTTGCAACACATCGCAATCTGTCGTCCATGGTCGAACGAGGTCTTTTCCGTGATGACTTGTATTACCGGTTGAGCGTTTTCCCGATTTTTGTGCCACCCCTCGTGAAACGCAAGACGGACATCTTGTTGTTGGCGAATTACTTTATGCAAAAGTACGCAACGATCAATGAAAAACCCATCAACAGTTTTTCAGATGAGGCCATTGAATTGATGTTGCGTCATCGCTGGCCCGGAAATGTACGTGAACTGGAGAATTGTATTGAACGTGCGGTTTTGTTGGCGATGGGTGAGGTCATCGAGTCTCATGTACTTCCTATGGCTATTCAAGGGGCTGTCGAAGCAGATCCTTTAGACGCAGTACCTCGTCGCTTTGAAGAGTTCGGCAAACATTCACTTGACGAGTTAGTAGGATCTTACGAAAAGTCGATTCTGGCAGAAGCGCTTGCGAAATGCGACAACAACGTCGCGGCTGTCGCGCGCCTTCTCGCGTCCACGCCCCGTATCATTGGGTATAAGATCAAACAGCACCAGTTGCTGTAAGGTGTGGTAGGCATTACTGGAATGCTGGAATGTTAGGGCCTTGCTGGGCGAATAGGCGTCCCCGCCTGTTCTCTGGCGACGAAAAGAGTCGACAGCCATTTATCCCCTGCTTCGCTGTACAGGCGAGGACCCTCCGCCAAGGCTACGGCGCGGCAGGCGCCTATACGCCCAGAGGTTGCAACGAATTGCCTATGCGCGCGTAACTTTCCGTCAAAAACTGGTTTCTTGTCTTCGATCTAAGGCTTTGGTATCATTATTCCCTTATCTATGGAATAGTTGTGTGACTAAAAAAATCCAACAAATTATCGTACTTTGCATGATTGGACTTTGCTGTTTTGGCAGCGATGAATCCGTTAAAAATGCTTTGACGACGAAGTGGGTCAGTTATGCGGGTGGGGATAGCTTTACGGATGAAGTCTACAGTCTTGCGACGGACGCATCGACGAACGTCTATTTTGGTGGCGTGTTAGGAACAGGATTTTTCTTTTCCCAGGACGTTGTGGTTCGATCTAATCCTCTTAATCCTCTTTACGATCCTGGCCTGAATAGTGGGTATGTTGCTAAGGCCGATAAGGATGGCGCGCTTCAGTGGGTATTGACGTTGGATTATGGTTTGGGTGGTTCGACCTATGGTCTTGCCGCTACAACTAATGTGTTTTACTCCGTCGGCTTTGTCAATGATCAGGCCTATGGGTATGGTGAAACTTGGAGCGATGCGATTCTGAGTAGTTTAAATGTAGCAGATGGGTCACTGAATTGGGCACGAGAACTGAGTTCGGTCTCTGGGAGTAATTATTATAATACGACAAACGCTTACAGGGCTGTTGCTATTGATACCAATGGGAATATTTATGCGGTCGGGTATACGACCATTACGAATCTCTCCCCTTCTTCTGCTCTTGCTGGAGGCAAAGATGCTGTTGTTATCAAATACTCATCGAGTGGAAGTCTGGTTTGGGTACGCTATTTAGGCGGGGTGAATGATGATGTGGCGAATGCAGTCTCAATTGGACAGGATGGGTTGTATGTAAGTGGCACGACGCGCTCGCCACACTGGGTTACGTTGGGGACGAATACGTTGCCTTCCGTGTCTAATAGCTATGGGTTCCTTGCTAAGTTGAATTTTGACGGTACGGTGAAATATTCGACAGTACTGGGTGGGAATTTGAACGATGAAATTTTATCGATGCAGACGGTCTCAAATATGATTTATTTGGCAGGCACAACCTATTCCACAAATTTCTGTACTGCAACGAACCAACTTAACAAGTTGGGAGGCGGTCAGGATGGTTTCGTGCTGAAGCTGACGGATCGTGGAACGACGTATACGACAAACTGGTTTCGATATGTCGGAACGAACACGGCTGATACTGTTCAATCGCTTGCGCTGATGGATTCAAATCGTGTTGTCGTTTGCGGCTCGACAGGTGCGGGCGGATGGATGCCCGAGCATGATGAGTTTTCAAAGGCTTATTCCGGCGGGACAGATGGGTTCATCCTGCAGTTGAATCGTGATACCGGCGCGCCCATTTGGTCAACGTATGTGGGTAGCGCGAGCAATGACGTTGCCTATACAGTGGCTGTCTCTGGAACGTCTGTCTTTTTAGGTGGAACAACAGCTTCCCCAGGGTGGGAAATGTTTGGAGGTTTTCAAAACCTCTGGAGTGATTTTAGGTACGGAGAAGCGACTGGTGAAACAGGATTTTTAGGTATGTGGTCCCAGGATCCGGGCGAACTGCCCGTCATTACGAATGATATTGCGGATGTCACGATGAACGTAGGCGCGACGAATATGTTTTTTTTCGGGGTGAGTAGTAAAACAGCTATAAAATATTACTGGTTCACGAATGGTGTGCCTACTGGAGTATCGACGAATCGATATGTGGTGGGTCCTGCCTTGCCGAGCGACGATGGTAAGTTTTATCAGTGCATTGCTTCAAATGTCTTTGGTTGCGTGACCAGTAGCGTTGCGCATCTGGTCATTGCAAAAGGTCTACTCGATGTTTCAATCGTGCCATCTTGGGCTGTGGCGCAAGGCGCGAGATGGCAACTGACGGGCGATGTCTGGCGAACCAATGGTGTGATTTCGGTCTACCCAGGCAATTATACGATCGCCTTTACGAATTTGCCAGGCTGGACAACGCCAGCGACGCGAGAAATTGTTGTGGTGTCCAGTCAGACCACGACGGTTGTGGCTGTCTATGTGAAAACAGGGTTTCTTTCTGTATCAATCTTGCCGTCTGATGCTGTTGCGGCAGGTGCGGTTTGGCAACTGACGGGTGACGTCTGGCGCACCAATGGTGTGATCGAACTCACTCCAGGCCTCTATACCGTAGCTTTTACGAATATGCCAGGGCGGATAACGCCAGCAACACGACAGGTCGAGGTGGTGTCTGACCAGACCACGAATGTTGTAGCGGTTTACTACGATGAGCCTTTTGCAACGGCTGTGCGTACCATTACCAGTTGGACCAATGTGTCGCTCGCGGTCACCTGTCCATCCGCAGTAACC
>JBAXOG010000247.1:0-4214 GCA_037133395.1 bacterium
TTTAGCATCCGAATGACGCGAACCACACGAATTCAATAAGGCAATAAGGCAATCATGCAATAAGGCAATTTCCAGTTGAAGTTATAGGCAAGGATATTGGATATTCAATTCAAAAGCTTCAGCGTCTCGCCATCCTTCACCGTCTTGGATTTTTCTTTGCCGTCAAACGTGTAGTCGATTTTCAACTGCTTTACGACACCATTCGCCGGGTCGCCAAAATAATCGTTGGGGATCTCCACCTTGAGTGTGTTGTTAACGACCCAGTCAGCCACCAGCTGCGTCACATTGGTCACCACGTTATTCTCGAAATCACCGTAGATGGCGCTCTTGACAATCAGGCGTAAAGAATCGCTTTTCACAGGCTTGAGTTGCAGAAATGGGTTTCCGATCAGCAGATTACCCGAAACAATGTCGCCCGGTGTGTGATCACCCGGGTGGGCTTCAATCTCGTGAGCTTGCTTGCTCGGAAGATACGCTTTGCCAAGGTAATCACCGGCGCGCAGGCGTGCGTAAATAAGATTATCAAAACCAATCCCGCCGCTACGAACCTGGGCGACCACCGCTTGCCCCAGATGTTTTCCGAACACCCAGCTCAGCGCACAATTCGGACCGCTTTTTTCTTCATCATTCTTGGACCAGTTTGCAGCAAAACAGCCATGGCTTATGGTGATGAGCGATCCGGTCGTCAGGTCGGCAATCTCCTGCGCCATAAGGTCCTCGTCTTCCATGGCGTGACCTGTTTCATCCGAGTGAAGCCCGACGCACGTGAGCGTGTAGCTGTTTTTCTTGAAAGCCTTTCGCGCAGCTTTGAGCGTACATCCCTTTCCCGTCAGCAATGTAATGTTCTCGGGAGTAGAAAAATGAGTGCCCCCGCGTCTCCTGAACCAGTCTTCTGCATCGGACTTTTCATCTGCGTTCAAGAGGAGTGTCCGGAGTTCGGGGACCGCCTTGCCCGTATAGTAATTGTGCGTCTTGACAAAGAATTTGCGCAGGCCGGGGATGTCGTCATCCTTCTCCCGTTCACAGGCGCGGATGTTGGCGACCCAGACCTTCAGTTGCGGCATGCCCATGTAAGCGTCGTCGACACCATCCTTGTTCTTATCGACAAACACGAGATCAAAATCCTCATAGTAGACCGGATTGGGGTTGGCATGCTCGTGCATGAAAAAACGGTGCATGGGCAGCGCGCCGACCAAGATGACGCCTGAGAGACCTTTCTCTGCATAAAGACGCTTGATAGTGGCGCGCACCTCCAGCGGCGTTTTCCATTTGCCTGCAAGAATAGTAATCTTCGCTGGGAAACGTGCTTCGACGTCCTCCTTGTACTGCCTGATCTCCCAGCCTAACGTCTGATAGACTGTAGGAGTAATCAGCAACGCCACCTGATCAGCAGCCTGTGCGCCCTCGACAACCAACACCGTGGCTAGCACCAACAAAACGATTGCAAATCCTTTTCGTTTCATCTGATCCTTAGCTTGCCTATGGCTTTAGCGCGTGCAACTCCGGATACCATTTTAAAATTTTCTGCTGCTCTTCCGTCGGAAGTTCCGAGAACGGCTTAGGTTTGTCCTGCGGGCGAGAGTCTTTCTGATTGATGATGTCCAGAATATCCCAGTGACGCTCGATGACATTGCCGCTGGGCTCTTTATAGGGCTGGTTGTAACGCGTGTAATCCATCACCCGCTTGGGGCCGTTCTCCTTCCAATTCTGGATCGTGGCCAAGCGGAAGTCCTTGTTGAAGGTCCAGCGGATTTCCATTTCCGGACAGAAGATCGGCGCATGAAATCTGTATTTTGCAACGATCTTTTGCCCTTCCTCCTGGGAGGGCATGTCGTTGCCGCGCTCCACAAACTTCAGGTTGATGCGACTGTTGTCAGGGTTGTGCTTGCGCCACTTCTCCCCAAACTCGCCAAGGGTGACCATCTGGGTGTCAGGATACTTCGCGCGCAACGCCTTCACATAGTTGGGCAGGTAATTAATATCCAACCACTGAAACAGGGTCAGCTCCCAAATTGCGGTCAGAAAGCCATAGCCATTCTCTGCAACGGCCTTGTCGTTGAAATGGACATCACTCGTATGAAGCATTTCCCGGAGCCCCAAGTCATATCCGTAATAGGCTTGGGTCTCAATCGGGCCAATGCCCACCCGGCTGTTGTAGTCCTTGCCCATGCCACGCAGACGTGCCGCAAAGAAGTCCACAGTCCAGCCATCCACATTGACGATGTCCACAAAATCATCGCCGCCACGCGGCCCTTGCGCTGGTTTGAGGAAATGATCTTTCGACGGGTAATAGGGATAGATGATGCCGCCATCGCCGTCCTGCCCGTCGATATTGAACTGGCTCCAGATCTGCCCCTGGACCGTATGGATGCCCTCGTTCTCCGCCAGGAATTTCATACTCTCGACCGACATGTGTCCGGCAATCACGGATTTCGGGCGATACCCGTTGCCCACCATTTGGGAAACTAACTCCAACGCCTCGTGAATATCTTTTTTGCACTGTTCCTGGGTATTGAATTTGTTAGCGAAATCGACCCCCGGCCAGAACGTCATTTCATCGCCATACTCTTTGACGAACTGGGGCATAAGCTTGCGCAATTCAACATAATTCTGCTCCTTGTCCGTCAGGGCACCCCACGACCAGGCCCAGGTGATCCGAGCCTCCGGAAATGCTTCCGCCAGACTCTTCCGCATCTTGAGCGCAATCGCGGGAGTGTGTCTCTCTCGCTCCATGTTTTGACCATGCCTGCGAGCCCGGGTGTTCTCCCAGGATTGGATCCGAACCGCAGTCATTAAATTGAAATATCTCCCTTTCATCGGCTCGGGGGAGAACTTGGGCGGGTCTGACGTGTAGGTTCTTTGAGGAACGAATGGCTTATCAAGCATCGATGCCTCCGAATATTTCAACCGCCCCTCAGCAGGTGCCTTGGCAATGATCGTCCGGATGTCCTGGATGAACGCCGAGATGGACTGCGGTGCGGTGGAAAGTTCTCCGATACGTTTGCCCTCCGCATTCGCGATGATCACGGCGTGTGAATTGGGGATGTTGAACGCCTCGTGAATCCTCGACTTCTTCCAACTCTCCTCTTTTGAGTCTCCCTTGCTGTAAAGAACCTGCGTGCAGATCAGGTTTGTCGCGGCATACTCAACAAACTCAGGTTGCCTACATACCGACTTTACAAACGCCTGACAGTCTTTACAGACTTCGGGGTTGCCAACAAAAACAAGCATGGGCTTGCCGCTCTGCTTCGCCTCCTGCTTGGCTGCATCGAAGGGCTCAGTCCACTTCAGCTCGGCGGCAAAAGCATTCAGTCCTGCAATCATCATTATGGTAAATGCGATGGATCTCAGTTTTATTATCATTTGTTGCTCTCCCCAGAGGCGATGGCCAGGGCGATCTTGTTATTCAAGCGCGGGCCGATGTTTACGAACATGTAGAGTTTGCCATTTTCCTCAATGAGGTACGGGTTCGACATCGCCACATTCCAGGGGCCTGCCTCCGTATGATCGAACAGCAACCCTACATACTTGGAGTGCTCGAAGGTTGGATCAACTTCGCTTACCTGCAGGTCCTCCATACCCATATTCGAGGTCCAGTGGGTGTGGTAGATGATATAATGTTTGCCCTTCCACGGCAGGTAGCAGTTCCCGGCGATTTGGCAGGTGTCCTGCGGCGGAGCGACCAGCGGCTCCTTGCGGATATCCCAGGTGCGGCCATCCTTGGAGGTGCCGAAGAATACCTTTCGGGCTTTTCCACGATGGTCTCCCATAAATATAGTGATGTAGCGATTGTCCTTTCCAGGTATCGTGTAGCGATACACCCGCGCGTAACTGGCCTGACCCACTTCACCGTTGAAGACCTTGTCCGTCCAGCAGACACCCTCGTACTTGAAGGTGATACCGTCGGTCGTGGAGGCAAAGCGAGTCGTATCGTTCTCCCCGTGGAAGTAGACGAAATACTTCTTCTCCTCCTCGATCCAGACTATGTCGGGGCTGGAGACATGCGAGACCTCATAGTTGGGCGGCCATTTATTACTGATGAGTGGATTGGAATGATATTCCTTCCAAGGCCCCTCCAGTGAATCGGAGTAGGCCAGACAGATCCCCGCGGGCCCACTGTGCGCCGCGTAATACATGTAGTATTTCCCAAGCGGCTTCTGGAGCTTGTCGGTGCGGATCACACTGGGAAAGATGATATCGTTATGAGGCTTGTA
>JBAXOG010000248.1:0-4210 GCA_037133395.1 bacterium
GGCAATAAGGCAATCACGCAATAAGGCAATTTCCAGTTGAAGTTATAGGTAAGCCTGCCGCCCGCCGAGCGGGAATAAACGGATGGGTAACTTTTTTCTCACAGAGCCCACAGAGTTTTTGAATCGACAAAGCTCGCGACAAAGTTCGCGACAAAGTTTATTTAGCATCCGAATGACGCGAACCACACGAATTCAATAAGGCAATAAGGCAATCACGCAATAAGGCAATTTCCATTGAAGTTATAGGTAAGACAATCCGATCGAAACTCCCTGATTCTGACTACTGGAAGGTGATGCGAGTTCCTGGGGGCAACATCAACACAACCTGGTTCCCCACTACCTTGGCGCGGGTGTATGGCAACGCGTTGTTGAAAACCCAGCCAGACAAGTTGGATGTATTCACGCTCGTGAAGCCTGTGAACAACACCCCGGGATTAGGAAGTCGCGCTGTGGCCCTGCTGACCGTCACGGTTGCTACTGACGGCAGCGTCAGAGTGCCGTTCACAACAATCATATCGTTGGCCGTGGCATCCGCATTCCAGACGTAGGTCGAATTCTCTGCCATGGTCATGCTGGATACCGTCAATGTGCCATTCGTTGTTGTGCTGGCAGGCGAAATCGTTCCGTAATTGCTCACGGCACCCGCCACCGTACCCGTACCGCCAAAGGTGCTACCCGCCGCAATGGTGACCGCACCGGTGATGGAACCGTTGACCAGCAACGTTCCGTTGTTCACGGTTGTCCCGCCTGAATAGGTGTTGGTGCCGGAGAGCGTCAGCGCTCCTGATCCGATCTTGACAAGAGCACCGTTGGCTAGAACACCGCTATAGATGTTGGTCTGGTTGTTGTTCCCAATGCTCAGCGTCTTTCCCGACATGTTGAGATCTCGCGAACCCTTGAGGCCGCCGAGTGTAGAGTTCTGAGTGAAACTGGGAAGTCCGTAATCCACCCCAGTCACATTCATATCCAGCGTACTGTTCTGAAGGGACAGGGCATTGTCAATGGAGTTCGTACCGCCACTCGTAAGCCGCGTATCACCCGAATAGGTGTTGGTACCAGACAGGTGTAAAGTACCCCCATAGTTCGAAGCGCCAGTCAAGATGATTCCATAATGGGCTCCGTTGTCTCCTATCGCACCAGAAATGGTAACGTTTTCGTTAACGTAACCGATCGTCGCGTTCGTGTATAATGTAACCGGGCCAGACCAAGTCGAGCTCTTCGACATACGAAACTGGCCAAAACCGTCAAAGTCTCCGGCATTTAAAGTGAGGGCAGCAAGAAAAGTACCCCCCTGTAAAAATAACTGGGATTTTGTTCCGACGACGTTTACCGTCGCCGTAGTGGGCAGACCAGCGGTAGAAGGGACGAACCTCCCCGCCGTGATGTTGATTATTCCAGCGAAAGCCGTCCATGTTCCGACGGCGACTTGCAACCAATCACTGGCTGATACATTGATGACGCCATTGCCGCTTACCGGTCCGCCAAAGGTATAAACAAACGACGCGTTCGCCGCCAGGTTCAGCGTCCCGTTGACAACCAACGGTCCTGAGGCAGCAGTACCCAGGGAGCCAGCAACAGGGGCAACCACGGTAGCGCCGCTATCAATAGTCGTTCCGCCGGTATAGGTGTTCGCGCCTCCCAGCGTCAACCTACCCCCTCCGGTCTTGACCACACGGCCATCACCGTTGATCACACCGCTAATCGTCTGGGTGGCAGCGCTGCCGAACGTCAGGGAACCGCTGATGGCGGTCGTCCCCGTATAGCTGTTTGTGCCGTTCAGGACAACGTTGCCCATTGTGCTCAGCGCCGATGCGCCGGCATTGTTTGTGATGCAGGCGTTGATCGTCAGGACATTCGTGGAATTATTGACCAACGTCAAGGTGCCGCCGCCTGTCTGCGCGGTCAGGATGCCATCATTAGTCGCTGCTCCAATCGTCAACGCCCCCATTTCCTGCCCGATCATGATGCTCGAGGCGCGGAAAACTTTGCCTGCGGTATCCACTGTGGCCGGGGATGTCACATTTTGCTGCAGGGAAGTGATCGAGGTCGTGCTGGCGCTCAGACCGATGTTCGCCCCCGATGCGGTGCTGGTAATTCTCACGTAACCCCATCCGTCGTTGATGGTACTACCCTTATTGGCGATATCATTATTGGCGGTAGCGTAGGCAATGACCCCAAGGTTGGTGTCATAACTGGCGTAATTGGTCCCTCCGTACGTGGCCCAGTAGCCGATCAAACCGTTGGTGGTGGGGGCCGAGGTGAACCGGATCTGGTTGCTTGTTCCCAATCCAGGCCCGCTAAAGTCAACCGACCCGCCAGTTCGGGTGAGCGACGCAAAGGTGAGGATGTTGGACTGTCCTGACAGACTGTTGTAAATCGAATTGATTCCAGAGGCAACGGTCAACACGCCAACTGTTTCGCTGAAGTTGGTCGCGCCACCGTCGTTCGACATCAGGAACGTACCGCCGTTCATCGTGACTGTGGCAGTGTCTTTCAGGCGGTCGGTGTTGTTCGCGGCCGTCGTGTTGTCGAGCTTGAGCGTGCCCCCGCTGCTGAGCGCCAGGTTGGTGCAGGCGGCAAGCCTTCCGCCAGCGCCGGTGAGGCTAAGGGTACCCCCGTTCACCGTCGTGGTAACGACCGGGGCATTGGTGCCGGACAAGGCCAGAATACCCGCATTCACCGTGATGGCACCCGTCAAGGCGTTGGAGCCAGAGAGCACCCATGTTCCGGCGCCGGATTTAGTCAGAGAGGTAGCACCCGAGTTATCCCCGATGCTCGCCGCAAGGGTGTTGTTCGACGTGCTGGTACCCGTCAATGTGATCGTCCGAGCGCCTGTCTGGCTGTTGAACCCCATCGCCCCGACATTGCTGAAGTTCAACGCGCCGGTGCCGGAGGCGTCAAGCGTTCCCCCCGAGGTGCCAATACTGAACAACCGGGCAGAAAGGCCGTTGGTACCCGTGCCTGTGAATTGCAATGTGCCGCCGTTGATCACAAGATTAGCGGCGTTGGTGGGTGCCGCGCCAATGCCGACAATTGAATCCACACGGAGAACGCCTTGGTTAATGGTCGTCACACCGGTGTAGGTGTTGGTGCCGGAGAGGAGCATCGTGCCGGTACCAGTCTTGGTGATGGAACCTATTTTGCTTTCCGAAACCGAGTTTTGGATCGGACCGTTTATCGTCAAGTCGACGCCACCACCGCTCACGCTACCCACGTTGAAAGTCGTGAGACCGCGCATCATAAAACCGGAGCCGATGCCGTTACCGGTCACGTCGATAAGGGATGGCCCCGTGTCGACCGTAACCGTTTTTCCAGCGTTGATGAGAAAAAAGCCCCAGCCGGGTTGGCCTTGTCCGCCGTCCGTGGTGATCGTGCCCCCGGAGAGCGTGATGTCGCTCAGCGTCTGGCAAATGCTGGCGCTTCCGTCGATCTTGTACGTGCCGGCGATTACGATCAACGCGTTGTTCGCCTGGTTTCCTATCGTCACTTCTATGGTCGCTCCGCTGTTCACTGTCAGCGTTCCTGTACCAGTGATATTACCCCCTGTTAGTTTGAGCGTACCGCCCTTTACCGTCGTGCCGCCTGTGTAGCTGAAGGGGTTGTTGTTGCCGAGCGTCAGCGTGCCGGGGCCGGCTTTGGTGAGACCCACTGTGCCGGCAATGAGCGAATTGAGCGTGCTGTTGACTGCGTTGGTGATGACGGCACTGCCGGTGAGGGTCAGGGTCCGGGTACCGCTATTGATGGTGTAGGCTCCGCCTCCGTAGGGATTATTAAAGGTGAGGCTATTGGCGGTGACATCTGAACTCATTGTGATCGTACCGGCGGCACCCAGCGTACCGCCGCCGATGATGGCGTCGCTATTATCAGTCCACGTGGTATCGCCAGAGCCGGTATTCCAGTTACCGCTCCCAGTGGTCCAGGTGCCGGAACCATCCTTGATGACTCCGCCATCGCCGGTTTGAATATCCCATGTGAGATTCGCCGCCCCCACTGATCCCGCCAGCATCATCAACCCTAACCAACCGATTCTCATTTTGCTCACGTTCATGTTATGACCTCTTTGCTTGTGCTATTACTTACAATCTCCATCGAATTTTAATAGTTTATCCCAGCGCTAATGAAAAGGGCAAGGATGAAAGTATATGAAAGTATATGACCGTCAATTGACAAACTAAGTTAGACCCTCCGTATTCGGAAAGGTCTAACTTAC
>JBAXOG010000249.1:0-4071 GCA_037133395.1 bacterium
CGCTTGCGTAAGTCAACTCGTTTTCGCGGGGGCACGGCCTCGACGCTTTCTTTGACGGGCGTGAATTTCTTCCGCAAGTCATCTTCCCATGACTCTTTCCCGAGTTCGTTCAGATAGTTCGTCCACATGGCGAGGCGTTGCTTGCTTGTAGAATAGCCGTCACAATGGCGGTTTAAGAACCCATCAATCACGTCGCCGTCTGCTAGGCGAGGGACGGACGGCGATTGCGTATGCGCCAGCAGTTTTGCCACAAGTAGTTTCAAGGTTTCGTCCGGAAGTTCGTTCTTGGCGATTGCTTCTTCTATTTTATTAATACACGTGGGAACAACACCGGATCGCCAACTGGCAGTCCACACAGTCTCATTTCCTATCTTCAGGATTTTCGGCAGGAACGTTGCGCATTCCTCCGCCGTAGCAAGATTAGCGTAGGACAGTGCGGTGCGCCAGCGAACTGATTTGCAGGTGCTGGATGACAAGCTATTTTCCTCCAGAAAAGGGAGGGCATCGCGCCCACCTTGTTTGCTCATTGTGTTCACCAACTGGCAGGCCAATGCGGTCCATCCACCCCAGTTGTCGGAAGGCGGATGCGCTTTGTCGTAGGCGACTCCCTTTTCTTCGACACGGTTGAACCGCCCGATCAGAATGTCGAGGGGCACCTTCTGCGGAGAAGAGGTGACATCCTCCCCGCAGAAGCACCCCCATGGCAACAAAAGGGAAACAATACAACTGAACGTAAACCAGTGAATTCTTAATATGTGTGTCTTCATGTTTTAGTTTCCTTAAAAGCTTCGGGGGGTATTTTGGATAGCACTTTGGCCGACACCGGCTTGATCCAGAATCTTGGGACTCGTGTTGTCGTTGGGGTCGCTGTGTTTCCAGCCGTATACGGTGCCGGACGGCAGGTCGCGCCGCTGGGACGGATCGGGGTCTTCTTCCGTACCGCCTGACCGCATGATGAGTTTTCCAACCAGCTCACGCTGCGTCAAGTCAGGCGGATAGTAGCCGCCGCCCCAGTCGGACGGAATGCGGTCTTGCGAAACCGGACCGGGAATTCCTTGGCCGTCAACGGTGTAGATGTCCTCCAGTATGCAGGAGTGCAGAACCTCGTGTGCAATGGTCACGCTTTCCCCGTCGCTTGCGACGGCTATTCCCTTCGACCGGCAGGCACCTTTCAGATCACCCCCGTCCAATGTCTGCACAAAATAAAGCTCCACCGCGTTACCCATGCTGTTTGTGCTGTTCATCATCGCGTCGATGCTCGGGGCGTTGGTGGAAAGTACATCAACATGGTGGAGCCAGTTGGTTTCGTTAAGAATGTTGGCGTCCCCGTTCTGCACTAGCGTGATGCCTCGCTGCCGTAGGATCGTGTTGGCGTTCGTCAACAAGCCGGGAATCGTTGAAGGATCTCGGATGGGAAGATTATTCCCATCCTTCACGATCCACACCGTGACTGGCACGGTGACGGCGGACAGCACTTTGCCCGAGAAGCATGGACTGACGTTCGGGGGCGTGATGACGAGGCCTTTGACATCGGCCTCAAGGGTGAAGTCCCCGACGAAGTCGGCGTGGACAGCGATGTCGGGGCCAGTGTTGTTATCGTTCACAAAAGAGACGTTCCCCGCGCCGTACGTGACGGTCCACGTGATGTCGGCGGAGGGCACAGTGCTATCGGGGATGGCGATTTTAAAGCGGTCGTCTGCGCCCACGGGCATGCCGCTGGGGTTGTAGACAAAGCCGCCCGTCGCAAGCTCGGAGGTGACGGGCTCGGACTGGATGCAGATCGCATCAAACACGAGGTTGGTGGAAACGTCGGACGGGGTTGTCCCGGGCAGCTCGTACTTTACCGTGAACGTGTGCTGCCCTGCGGCGGTCGCAACGTAGCGGAGTTCCGCAGTCTGTTCCGAGGACAGGTAGGCCCGCCACGCGGATGCGGCGTAGGAGGTCAGCAGCGTGTCATACGCACCGGTCTGGCGGTTCTTTACCAAGATATTATTGGTAATGAAAAAGATGTCGGGGAACGAGATCGTCCCAATGTTGTTCGTCGGGATCCGCGTCGTGACAAGGAGGTCGTTTGTTTGGCCGAGCTGGACGCGGGGCGCGGTGTCCGGCAAGGCGTTCGGGAATCCCACGGCCAGACCTGCGACTGTGTATTTGCCGCGGTTGTAGGTGGGCCCCGCCTTCCAGGTGAAGACATCGCCGCCGATTGCTTCGGAGGGGGAGACGCCGGTCACGGTGAAGAAGCCGTTCGTGAGCAGGCTTGTCGGCGACACATCCAGGCCGCTTGTCAGCCGCCAGACCCAGGCCTGCCGGTCGCAGGAGGGCGCGGAATGCTGCTGGCACTGGCAGTAGGAGCACTTCCCGGTCGAAGACGAGCCGTCCTCGGACTGCGGTCCGGCGAAGACCTTGTCGGGCGCGCCGCCACTCAAGAGGAGCTTGTGAGGCCGGTCGGTCGTGGCGATGGGCTGCCCGGCGCTGTCGGTCGGGGCGTTCACGTAATAGGGGTCAATACATTCATCGCACGGACAGGCTTCTAGCGGCCACCCCTCCAACCAGCACCAGCGGCACGGGCAGAACTCGCCGACACAGGTGAGACACAGGCAATCATCTTTTTGGGGATCCTCTACGTCCGTGCCGGACTCAAACACGCAGTAATGGGCGGTGACCGCGTTTGTGTCCGTCATCGCCTGATTCAGGACTTTTGTGCCGGGTAAGACGGCGACGCTGATTTCGACAGGAAAAGGGACGATGTGGAAGCCGGTCGCGGTCATCCCCTGCGTTTCCGCGGCCTCCCGCACCTCGTCCACCGTCACGGTGCGTGTCTCGGGATGGGAGCCGGACACAGGGCCGAACCCAATGGCGGTGATGCCCGAATCTTTTGGAAACCCGCCGATGACGCTGTTGGTGAGCGTGCCGATACCCGTGTGCGGGCAGAGCATGGGCGGAAAAAGACTGTAGTCGGCACCGCACAAGGTTCCGCTTTTTCCACTCCCGGGAGTGGACGCGGACATTGTCCTGAAACCCCGGGCCGCCGGCGAGGAGGGGAGTGCGAACACGTCGCCGGGGTCGTTAAAGGCGACCGGACGGTCTGAGTCCGAGGCGGTGACGGAGGCGGACGCGCCTTCGGACCCTGGCGCGAAGATCAGGGCGAAGGGCACGTTCACGTTGCACGGGACGGCAACGCGGCAGACCCGCGACGTGCCGGGAAGGACGGGCACGAGGGTGTCGCCGATGCGGAGCGCGGCGAGGCCGCTTTCCACGCCGTCGAGCCGGGTTTCCAGCGTGAGCAGGGCCAGCCCGTCGCCGCCTTCCATCCACGGGGTGTTGGTCAGAGACGATGGATCGACCACCCGCCAGAAGTCGTTGGTGCCGTCGCCGAGGCTGTCGGGTTTCAGCGGGTCGGTGCCGTATCTCAGCACTTCTTCGCCGTCGGAAAGCCCGTCGTTGTCCGTGTCCCATTGCCGGACAGAGGTGTGGTAAATGAAAAGTTCATCGGCGTCGGAAAGCTCGTCATAATCGTAGTCGGGCGTATTCGGGTCGAGCCCGACGAGGGACTTCCAACGCAGCTCGAATGCGGGCAGGAAGAAACTGTTTATAGCAAGGAGCGCGTTGGTATAAAGGACTGTCTCACCGCCTGAATGATTCTGTGCGCCGATCAGGAAACAGTTTGTGACTGTGTCGTAATTGTTGGTCTGAGAAGGCAAGAGATAACGGCACGTAAAGTCGCCGTTCGAATAAAGCTCAGCCTGCACGGTTGCGAGGCAGTTGGTATCCTGCCCGAGAAAGACGTCCTTCCAGGTGAAAAGGGATGAGTTCGTACCGGGGGCGTACCAGAAAAGCCCGTTCGTCGGCACGATGTCCGAGGGCGTCTGCAGAACGGAAATGTAGTTGACCGCCGTGCCGTCGGGAATGCCGTTAGTGGATGGGACAGGCGAGGACTTCGGGCCGTCAAATGAGAGCATGCCCGATGCCGCCACGTAAAGGTTAGTGACTGCGCGTCCGCCGAACGTGAAGCCCGCCGGGAGGCACCCCTGCTGCAGCGGGACCGACTGTCGCGCCACGGCGTAAGGCCAG
>JBAXOG010000250.1:0-4056 GCA_037133395.1 bacterium
TCACCGAGACCCGCCTACGCTATGGCTACGGCGTGGCAGGCGGTTCGCCCTACCGCTTCGCACAAGCTATTTGCCTGATTTGAACGCGGCATCGGACTTGCGGTTCGCAGAGCCGCAGAGATAGCGGAAAAACTAGAACTTAACTCGGCGGCTCACCGAGACCCGCCTACGCTATGGCTACGGCGTGGCAGGCGGTTCGCCCTACCGTCCGGCAGATGCCGGACAAGTTAAGCTCGGCGGTTCGCCCTACAAGTCTCCCTCTCCCCCGGGGAGAGGGCTGGGGTGAGGGTAGCCGTACCCGGCTATGGCAGGGTCCTCACAAGGCGGAAGCCGCCGTAGTCGCTCCGGGCCGACGGCGCGTGGCTGTTACGATCCGCCGAACGGCAGCTCGACGCGGGGCTGCCCCAGCTCCCGCCCCGATACACGCGGCTAGAACCCGAACCCGCCCCATCCGGGTCCGTCCCCAGTTCCGCGTTCGTTGCGTTCCAGTCCAGACACCACTCCCAGACATTGCCGTGGGTGTCGTAGAGCCCCCAGGCATTCGGCAGTTTACCTCCGACCGGCTTTGCGGCTGTTGGCGATGGAATGGTACTATATTTGTACCACCCCAAAGCGTTCAGAAAATCATTCGTGTTGCCATTGTTACGATCTACAACACCAGTATAATATGCGCCAGCAGCCCCATCGTTAAAGACGGTCGTCGTCTTCGCGCGACAGAGGTATTCCCACTGCGCCTCGGTCGGCAAATCGAATTCGACGATGCCGGTCTTGGTCCGCACCTTGCCTACGAAGGAGTTGGCGTTCACAGCCGTGTTCGAAGGCCAGTTCACTGCCGGATCATCCGTGTTCGCAGGATTCTCCCGAATGTCCCAATAGGAAACCATATACTTAGCCTGTGTATCCGTGCCAGTTCCGTCAGTCATGATACGGTTCCATTGCTGTTGCGTGACTTCGAAGACACCGACATACATGTCCTTGGTCAGCGTCACATTAGGTGTTGCGTTCTGGGTATCCCCCAGTTGATAGGAGCCCCCCGGAACGCGGCGCAGCACCAGCTTGTCGGTCTTGTAGGTCGTCCCGTTGGTCACGCCGGTCCAGATCACGGACTCGACCACGGCCCCGGCGTTGGTCACGGGGTTGCGCACCCACGTGCCATAGCCGCCGACGTTGTTGGTCAGGTTCGCCTCGGTGACATACTCGATCTGCCCGGCGGCTCCGGCGCTCTTGGTCAGGTCAATGATCATGTAGAGCGGTGGTGCTATCGGTGCCAGTGTGACGCTGAACTGGGTCAACATCAGACTGTTCGTATAGGTTGTCTTGCTCGGATCCCAGACGATCCGTTTCAGGCCAGGCCCAACCACATTAAGATCCCCTGTGAGCGAATCCAGCGGCAAAGGAAGGGTGGTCGAGCCATCCTTTGCGGTCAGGATGACATCCACCCGCTCACTGGGGTCACCGGTCACCACATAATCGATATCCACCAGCCGGCTCCAGGGCCAGCGCTGACGTGCCACCACGTCACTGATCGTCACCTCTGCCATAGTATTTAACGCGAAGATACCCATGAGGCATCTCATCATCCATTTACTTACTGTTGTCATTCTCATTGCTTTCTTCCTTTTTTGATCGTGTTGTTTTTCACTTTAGCACTTCTCAATACATCCTCACCATCGTTCCCATTGGAGTCCGAATCAGGATTGCATTCCATGATCCCTGTGTGCCCGGGAAGGTCAACGCCAGATTGAATGTGCCAAATCCCCAGCCGCCTTTTTCAATATTCCATCCGTGATAGCCAGAAGCGGCAAGCGGATAAGTTACATCCGCCATGCCTCCTCGCGTGATCAGGAGCTGACTCGTGGCAGCACCGAGCGTGGCGGCAGTCCAGGTGGCATCGTACGGGATGACCATGGTACTTTTTGCCTTGGTCCACAGCTTGGTTTCCGTGTAATCCGTACTGACTGCTGTGGGGCCGAACGCCGCCTTCACCACCGCGAGTTGCGCGGTCTGCACGTTGACGGTCGCCTCGCCATTCTTAAAGGTCAAGGTCAAGGTGTAGAGGTCATCCACCGAGGGAACCGAGTTCGTGAAGACTTTCCAGACATAGTTCGAGGTGCTTGTGGTCATGTTCGTGGTGAACGTTGTTGTGAGTCCCACGATCCCCAAGTCGACCGATGTCGCCCCAGCGGGCCACTCCCAGCGGAGGGGCACCTCATTCGTGAAGATAGTCGACCAGTGCCGTTGAAGGCTGATCGCCGTATCCACGCGGATGGGTGTGGAGCTTGCGCTCGCCCCCATCCCTGTGACCATGATCGCACCTGCGGCCACTACCGCAAGTGTGCTTTTTGTCGTCATACTCGTCGTCTCCTTATTTAACGGGGGCGGTGAAGTCCGCACCCATGCTTCTTTTGAAAACGGAATCGGGTTACTGCATTCCGCTAAAATCTGTCGTTCAACATGACTTTGACTCACCAACGTCAACGTCGCCTGAATCGTCGCCTCGGGATCCGCTAACGCGGTAACCCCTGCAAAACCACTGAAGGCACTGTCCGTGGCGACCGAAAGTGGCATCAAGGTGTCGGTTCCGGTCACGCGGGCGCCTTCGCCTTGCTCGCAGAGTTGTACATTATTTTTCTGACCACCCACGACCTCTACGCTGCCCTTGAAGACCAGCACGGCATCTTCATTGGCTTCCGCGGTCGCCACAAAGATTGTCCCTATATCCCTAATCATCAGTCGGGACGTACGCAGGATAAATCCAGTGGCACGGGGAGGCACAAAGGTCACGACGCGCCCCCTGTACAAGGTCACCTCCATATCCGAGCTCACATCCATATCGGTCTCGCCGACAAAGGACATCTCCACGCCCGAGGATAACTGAATCTTCACATATCCGCTCTGTAAGCTGATTTTTCCCGGCAAGGTGTCTGGCGTGACCAGTCCACGAATGTTTTTACAACTCATCAGGTTGAGAGAAAAATCAGGCGTTCTAACATTTTGAACAACCCTTGCTTCCGGTGGCTGACGCACGACGTGCCACAGAACCGTTCCAGAAACGAGAAGCAGAACTGCGGCAATCCCGCCCTTAATCAACCAAGGCAACACCCGACGGAAGCGATGCGGATGGGGTAAAAGCTGTTGGACGACTTTTCGGAAAACCGATTTCTTCATCTGTGCCGTATGTGCCAGATGATTCACCGCACCCGATTTTCCTTCACCGCGTAGCGTCAACGCGACATGCATCCGCGCCTGTTCGAAATAGATCTGAGCCAGTTCAGGGGATTCGCGCAGAATCGAATTAAAACGTTGGAGTTGTGCGTCCGACGCGACACCATCTACAACAGCACCCGCCAGATGCTCAAATTCGTAAAGAAGGGCGACCTTCATGTCAGCCCTCCTTCCTGAAGCGAACGTTGCACGCAATCCGCTAGCAATTGACGCGCCCGCATGAGCAGAAGCGAAACCGCGTTATCCGACCGTTCAAGATGCTTCGCGATCTCCTGCACAGAGAATCCCTTCAGATAACGTTCTTCGATGGCTTTGCGTAACGCCTCGGGAAGCTTCTGGATGCACGTATCCAGCTTTGCATACGTCTGCTCGGTTTCCACGACCTCCTCTTCTGCTTGCGCCAGAAGGGTTTTAAAGACATCGTCGTCAAAGACCAGTCGGTTTCGCTGACATTTTTTGCGCCAGGTCATCACCTGATAGACCGCGATGGTCTTGGCCCAAGCGATAAAGGGTTTTTGCGGATTGTAACTTCCGGCCTGCTTGAATATCTTCAGGTTGGTCTCCTGCAAAATATCCCGGGCATCCTGCGACTGACCCGTGAGCATACAAATATACGAAAAGATCTCAAACTGGCTTTCGACCAGTTCCCGCATCACCTGTTCATGATTGTGCTCAGTTAACGCCATCCAGTAACCTATTAAACAACAACAACTCACGTGTGTCTATTTAATATAGGCGGATTCCTTCCAAATCTTTCATACAAATCGGTACCATTAGGTGTGATTCATTTTTGTTGAAATGAATCACACCAAGTAGGAAGTTGCAGGGAGG
>JBAXOG010000251.1:0-4024 GCA_037133395.1 bacterium
GTGCTCCCAATAGTACCAGCGAATTCAACATCGCTATTAATTGTGAAGGGACGGGTGTATCCGCCGAGGTCCATGGTGTTCGAAAAGGTGAGCTTGCCATTTTTAGTCGCATTTCCCAAAGTAATACCCGCAGAAGCAGTCGTGGTCCAAATTATGGGATTGTAGATCGTCCGTGGCAAGGAACTGCTAGAATATAGTATTCCGGCATGAGAACCGTCACCGAAATGAACTGTCCCTATTCCCAGTGCGCTGGATACAATGTTCCCGACTGATCCGACCGAATCTACGCCTATTTGAATCGGTCCATCAGACACACGAATCGTTCCACTAAATGTATTAGCTCCAGAGAGAATCAACGCGCTCGAACCCGAACCACCATAGGTAGAAAATCCGTAATTGCTACCACCAATCACAGCATTGATCGTGATCGTCCCGGTCAACCTCCAGTTCGGCATAGCAAGGCCAAGCATGAGTCTTCCGCCACTACTGTTGATTGAGCCGCCGCCTCCATTGATGAGTCCCGATCCCGTCGTAGTCAGGTCGGCGGCGAGGTCAACCGTCCCATTGGTTAGAGTCAACTGGTCGATCTTAGTACTTGAATTATTGAACTGGAGCGTGCCAGTAGAGACGACCACCGTCCCTAACGTGCTGGCACCAGAGAGGACGATTGTGCCGCTGCCCGCATTGGTCAGCGTGTTACCGCCGGGGATGACGCTACCGCTGATAGTCAGCGGGCTGGTGCTGTTATTGGTCCACGTTTGTGAGGTTCCCAGAGCCACCCGTGCTGCAATCGTGCTCGCGGGAACGCCGGCTTTCATCGTAATACCACCGGTTCCAACCGTCAGGGTGTTGCCATCGGCATTGAGGCCCAGACCGTTAACCGTATCCTGAATCGTCAGCGACTTGATGGACATGTTGTCACCCAAAACAGTATTCACAGGGGCAACGACCGGACTGGTCACCGAAATAAAGACATCCGCATTAGTGCCAGGAACCAGCGCTTGCACAGAACCGCCGGCTGTGCTCGCCCAGTTGCCATCCGCATTGCCGTCAGAGGCAGCCCAGCGGTTGCTTAAAATGGATGTCGTCGTTCCCTTCCAATAAGCGGTAGTTAGGGGCGTGGCAGTGGTCGGGGTAATCTGCACCTGTGTGGCGCTTTTACTGAAGACTGCCGTATAGTTGATCGGGTTGAGGACGTAGTAGTTCACCGTACCCAGACCGCTCGCCGCCTGAAGAATCGTGCAAGCTGTTCCTGATGAATAAACGCCTGACATGTTCACACCTACCCCATTACCCGCATCGACGGTTGCAGCTCCTGAAACAACAATCTTGTTTGCGGATGTGGAATCCCACGAGCGTCCCACGTTGAAACGCGCACCTGTGTTTACTGAAATTGCGCTCGTATTCGTCAGTACACAGGATCCAGCGACCATGAGCGTCCCGTTACTGATTGTCATTGCGCCCGAGTAGGTATTCGTCCCGCCAACGGTTAGCGTGCCCGAGCCGTCCTTGATGAGCGACCCCGTGCCTGTATAAATTGAATTATTGACGACCAGATCACCGGCACCGCCAAACACCAGATTGTAGTTATTGGTAAAGAACCCATTAGCAAAGGTCAACTGTCCAGCAGAAGCATTGATACGCGTATGTCCTGCCAGGCTGATAGCGTTGGTCCAGGAGTAGAGATTGATGCCGCTATAGTTGTTGAGTGCTCCGAGATTATTGTAGCCCATGCCGCTCAAGGTAATAGCGTTATTGGCAACCGTGATATCGTTTTGCAATTCCAGCGTTCCGCCATTGGTAACCGTAACTGAACACGGCTTGCCGGTGTAGAACAGCACATTTCCATTCTGAAGCCGCAGTTTACCACCATTGATACTGGCGGTGATAGAACCTATGGCAGTTGCAGACGTATTCATTACCATCAAACCGTCTCCTGTTTTACTGAAACTGCAGTTATAGGCGGTACCACCCGAAATACCAACATTACAATAAATCGTCGAGTTGGTTGATGTATTAAAAGTCACTGGCTGCGAATAGAAACTCCATGCCCCCGTAGAAAAAGATAGACTCGTATTTTCCGCACACGAGATTGAACTGGAACCGTAAAATCGTCCACCGCCAGTCAACGTAACATAACCTTCCTGAACGGTAAGACCAGTTGTGACGTCCCCTAAAGCATCTGTGACCACATAACTACAGTTTGACGCATCCGTGCCAGCTGAAAAATAAAAGGCTGCTCTATTTCCTGCCAAAGTAACAGGTGTCGCATACGCTCCCGTCGAATCAGATGTCCAAATAGCAGATGAAGCGGAATATGAGCCGCCATTCGTGACACCGCTTCCACTCGACGTTCCATTCACATCTAAGTATGCGGTTATATTCGCCGCCTGTGTGCCAACCGCGGTCAGCATACCCACCATAACCGCCACTATCGTCATCCATTTCTTTGTTTTCATGTGCTTTAACTCCTCTTCTAATAAACGTCGTTATGCCCAACATCTTTTAGATAACCGGAAATATATCAAATTATTGCTGGTGTCGTCATGTCACTTAATTAAGTGACATCCGCAACATTGTCAGGGATTTGGCGTACAAATAGTTTTTCTATTTTAAGCCTTTGCTTATTGCGTCCGCTTTTTGTACAACGGGCAATACCCCTCGCCACCACTCCTTGTAAGCGCTGCGCAAGCGTGCGACGGTTTCGGGTTCGGCAGCGGACAGGTTGTGCTCGCAGGCGGGATCGGATTTGACATCGTAGAGCGCCCAGCCGTTCTCGGGCGTGAACGCATAATGAAAGGCGAAATTTTTAGTGTACCCCGCTACCGTCCGCGTCGGCACGGTGCCCGCGCACATGCCTTTGCAATCAGGATGCCCGCAGGTGGCTGCGCGCACCAACAGCATCTGCTTCCAGCGCACCCCGCAGAATGTTTCGCCGTGCTCGGCCGCTTGACCCGTCGGCCAACGTCCGACGTTTTGGAAGAGCATCCGGTCGGTATTCCAAGGCGCGTTAGCCGACTCCAGCAGCGGACGTAGGCTCATACCATCGAGTTCCCCCGGAATCCTTACCCCGGCGAGATCTGCGAGTGTCGGCAACAGGTCCACATGGGCAGTGAGGCGGGCCTCGTCGCGCGGCTGCCAATGTCCTGGCCAGCACCAGAAGGAAATCGCCCGGTGACCGCCGAACCACGCTGCTCCCTTGCAACCACGCATTCCGGCATTCCATTGATCCACGCCGTAGGTTGCACCGTTGTCGTTCATCAGGACGACCACGGTATTGGTTTCGAGTTTCAGGTCGCGCAGTGTCGTTAGCAACCGACCCAGATTGTCGTCCACGTTGGTAATCATTGCGTAGAAAGGTGTTGGCAACGCTTTGGGAAACTGTTTTTTGCAGCGATCCAGATACTCCTTGGGCGCGACTAATGGCGCGTGTGGAGAGTAAGTCGGTAGATAACAAAAGAACGGACGGTTACGATTAGCGTTGATAAACGCGATAGCTTCTGCAAAGAGAATGTCTTCGCGGAAACCTTTGTGTGCTCGTGTTTCGCCGTTGTGCAACAATTTCGGATCGACGTGGGAGTTCTGCGTGTCGCCGACGGTGGTCACAGCGATGTCAAAGCCACGTCGTTCGGGGCGGTAATCCCCCTGGTTACCCAAATGCCACTTTCCAAAGATGCCGGTCGTATAGCCTACGGTCTTGAGCAGTTGCGGCAACGTCACAGTATCCAGTGCCAGTCGTTCCCGCCCGCCGATTGTGTGGGTGATGCCTGACTTGAATTCATGCCGACCCGTCATCAACGCTCCGCGCGTCGGCGAACAGGTGGCACTGACGCAGAAATCCGTGAAACGCACTCCCTTTGCGTAAAGCCGGTCCATGTTCGGCGTCTGAAAAACAGGATTGCCGTGACAACTCAGATCGCCATAGCCCAGGTCATCAACCAACACGAAGACGAAGTTCGGTCGTTGTGTTTCGGCGGCATACAGAGCAGCCAGCGGGGCCACCAACAGGGTGGCGAGGGGAAGG
>JBAXOG010000252.1:0-3988 GCA_037133395.1 bacterium
CCTTTATACGAACGCGCTCCTCTCGGTACACCCGTCATTCCTGCCCGCATTCGAGTTGCGGTGGAAGTCCCTTGCGGGACTAAGTTTGAATGATCCAGACCCTGACAACGACGGACTCACCACAGCCGACGAGCTTTTCATCTACCGCACCGACCCTCGTAACCTCGACTCAGACAACGACGGGATCCCGGATGGTGAAGAAATTTCCCTATACGGGACTGATCCGAACGCCTTCAGCTCGGATGCGAGCGGAGAAGGCGACCTCTGGCGGATACTGGGCGGGCTCAGTCCGTCCAACGCGCCTTATACGTCCGCGATGCCGTCCGAGTCCGTCGGCATCCTGACCATCACGACCCTGCTGGTGAACGCGCCTGTGGACGGCGGGGCCGTCCTGCGGATCGCCGACCAGTACATCCCCGTGCTCGCAGGCACGACGCTTGTCTCACGCATCGCGATACCGAGGGACGCGACCCTTTTCTTCATCCTTGCAAGGGGAGTAAACTGCGACAACGCCACTGCGCAAATCACGGTTGAAGCTTCTTCCTTTACGAAGATGCGCGACCCCTCCGGGGCACTGTCCGGCTCATTCACGCTCAGCCCCTCCTGCGTGACGGCATCCGGGACCATCCTCATGCCGTCCTACACGATCACGCCTGCGGCGGTCTGTTTCCACTGCCCGACATCTTCCGTCCTCCGCATTGTAAGCGCGGATCCCGACATTTATTTTAGCACGGGGCAAGGACTCGTCCGCGAATACACGCCGTCGGCGCCAGAAAACCTCCCTCCCGGTTTTACAATCGGCGCGGTGACCGGAAGCCTTGCCTGTGCGGGTAGCGTATTTACTGTGACCGCAGTTCACTTCACAAAAGCGGCTCATTTCTGCAACCCCGATGGACCAGGCGGATGGGAAGATCCGAACAACCCTGATGACCGCGAAGACTGGTACTGTTACACGGGCATCTACGGCCATGTCGTCGAAGACCCTCATACGGAATCCGACTGCCACTGCATCGCACGCTACGAAAACGCTTACGATTGCTACTGTTCGGGCAGGGGGGAATATCCATGCCCGTGCGCCCACCCAGTATGCGATCCGCACGCCACACCGGCGGATGAACCTCACGACGGACCGCCTTACAAGGAAACACGGGGGCATGCCCCCCTGGAGATCGGTAAGGACACAGCCCTTTTCCCCGTGACCGTCCCCCAAGGCGAAAGTGAACCTTGTCCCCGATGCAAGTGCGCGATGAACCTGCCCCTTTCCGCTTATGTCTTCCGACAGACAGGAAACATTAACGTCGCGCCGTCGTCACTCTACACCAACGGTTCGTTCGCTGTCACCGGCATCCTTCCCAGCACGAACTTTGCGGCGGAGGTCCTGACTATCTACCTCAAGGATACCTATATCCAGCAGAGTTTCACCGCCCTGGGGACATCCGTCTATCCTGCGGAAACCGGCCACAGCGTCAGCAACTGGTTCATCGGGTGCGGCATTACCAATGCGCTCACTTTGTGGACAGGTGTCAAGCTGCCGTCCGACACGGGAGAGGTCACGCTATCCGTCACCGTCGACAGCGGCACACCGTCGCCACAGCTTTACGTCTACAACCGTGTCACGCAATCCGACGATCTGCTGGCATCTCCAGAGAATCTCACGTTCACGCAAAACCTCGGCGATTGGCGCGACACCTACTGCGACACGAACGGGTATGCTCAAGCATGGTTACTTTGTGCTAGCAGTGGGGTCGGCAGAGTTACTCATAGCTATGAGACGTATTCAGGACAGCCGTATAGCATGGCCTGCTCTTCTGAACAGCGAGTTGCGGCATTAAAAGTTGAGTCCATAGACGTCACGTCATCAAAACTAGGGACTTCCCAAAATCCGCCTCCTTTCGCAGGGGGGACTAACTGGATCTTCTGTGTCACCAATAGCCCGTCAACCGACAAGCATGCCGTCGTCCTGTATAAGGATGTCGTGGACGGAAGTTATAATGTTCAAAATTTCGATGTGACGCTGACGGCGACCTTCGCACCATCAGGTTTCACGACCAATCCGCTCACCTTTCACTGGGAGAAAATCAGCGGACCTGCTTCTGGTGAACTCATGTCTTCAACAGATACCTCAGTTGTGTATCGGAACCCCAAGCAGGGCGGTGTGTACCGCTTCAAGCTCACCATCCGGAATGGCAGCAGTGATCTGGCCTTTGGCGAAGCCAACCTCGTCCTGCCGCATGCGGGGGCGGAGATGGATAGCGTTGTAAAGACCAATCTGCCAATGGCGGATGCGTTTGTGACGAGGATGAAAACAAAATTTGGAAAAAATCAATTGAAAGATAGGGACAACCTAGAAAGATGGTTTTATTCTTGGAACTCGGGTGACTATGTGGGACGTCCCGACAATCAGGAGACACCCTCCGTGTGGTATTACGGGCAGGTGACGACAGCTAACTCCACAAATGTCAACTATGGTCTTGGAGCGGTCTGTACATGGAAATGGCGTCCCGTCCGGCTGACGAAACCGAGCAACTTCATCCTCGGGTATGCGATGCAACAACTTGGAATCAGCAGAATCAAAGCGCAGGCGGCGACACTGTCGCTGAAAAATATAACAGACTGGAATTTCACGGACAGCGCAAGCGTCGGTGCGGGGTGGGATGTCGCCAACGGTGGATATTACGACACGACAGTTTCCTCCCTTATCGACTATATCTGGACGCATGAGGATGAGAATGACAAATCAAGGAAGTCGTGGCCCAACCCCAACCCGCCGGATAACGACGGAGGATCGTCCATGTACGAAGATTTCGACTATGACAGGCAATACGCCGTGCCCGGATTTCTTTTCAAAACACAGTAAGGAGAGTACGAAATGAAGAAAATAATCATCATGTCTACGTTGGTGTTTGCGTTCGCGGTGGAGACTCCGCTTTTCGCCCAAACCAACTTCTATTCCAATGTCACCAATCTTTGGTATCAGGGACAGAAGTCTAATGTGCTGGAAATTGCTGAACAGCGTTTGAATGTGAATTCAAACGACATTGCGGGTTTGATTCTAAAAGCAGAATACAGCTTCGAGTTTTATGAAATGGATCGTATTTCAAACGCATTCCTTCGAGTCATTCAGGTAAGTGATGCCATCATAACAACAAATTTTCTGAATCGCTATCAAGGATTCTCAAGGGAACGCATCCTTTCAATTTTAAGTGATTTTGCCGAAGAACCAGTAACAAATCAAGACATCCAAGATGGAAAACAAAAAGCTCTCATTAACCAGAAACCATTGCCGAACGGTAGCTTGATTGAGGCGCTTCAGAAAGACGGATATTTCAATTAGCGAGGTCCCATGAAACAAGCATCGTTTATTTTGATTATTTGTCGTCTGCGCACAGAAACAGCCAACTTTCAAGCTATTGTAACCGCCTCTGAAATCAGGGGCATAAGACTCAAGTATAAGTGATTTTCACTATTTCGGCGCCAACTTGCACTTGCATTTGCACTTAGGTTTGCCCATCGATTTCCATTCGGCAATGGTCTTGACCTTGCCAGCGCGGGCTTCGCAGTCGGGGCAATGGGTGCCAGTCTTGGTCTTGCCAAGCACCCACTTGTAAAGCTTCTCATCGCCTGAGCGGTAGCGGAGGCTGATCGCGGGCTTGTTACTTCTGGCAGAGTTTCGCCGCTGCCTCGCCCTTATTTAGCGCTTTAGCTCGCTTGACTTTCTGCTTCTTCCCTATACCCTGCAGGTGCGTTATCTCCAACTCCGGGATGAATTCCTTCATATACTCGGCCACCAGCCTGCGGTGGCACTGCTCCGGCGAAGGCTCGCTGCAGAGTAAGCAGCCGTAGTCCAGAAGCGCCGGTGTCAGGATATTTTCAATCTTGCGTTTTTTAATCAAGGGCATGAACTGCTCGACATAAGATGCCCATGGCAGTTGCTTCGCTTGATAAGCATCCAGTATCTCTAAAGTCGGTGCGCATTCAGGAATATGCT
>JBAXOG010000253.1:0-3827 GCA_037133395.1 bacterium
GGTCAGGTCAAAAGGCTTGCCAACATAAGATGGCTTGAAATGTACCTGCCAGGTCGCGTTGTCGAGCAATAGTGGCGGACGATCCATCTGCGCCTTCCAGACTTGCAAACTCCCATCTGAACGTTTTGCCTGATAGGTTGCGGTTGTTGCGGTCATAAACGAAAGCATTCCATCCTTATCAAAGAAGGCCATAGATGTGTCATTTGGACCCTTAATGGAAACAACGTGTGGGCGTTCAACGAGTGGTTTACGAAAGACAACAAATAGGGAGCCGGCCGCTGGCAGTTTGAAGGGAACACGTGTACTCCGCTCCAAAACTTCAAATTGAGCAATTTCAATCTTCACGCCTGTTGATGCATCCCAAAACTCGGGCTGACGACCTATCACGCGAAATTCGGGTTTAATTGAAATCGGCTTTTCCTGTTGATTACTGACAAAATAGATATCAAAGTCTTTCCCTTCGCGATGTGTGTAGAGTACATCCTTATTGGCGCATACGAAATCCGGAATCTCTTTCAACTTATCAAAGACCTGTTCCAAGGTATGACCTCGGAAGACACGGCCCTTGCGTACTGTGCGATCCATCACCTTGACATTCAAATCGTCGCCCCAAATCGATTTAGCAGCATCCAGCACAACAGCATCACAGGCTGGATAATCGCTTAGGCTTGGCGAACGTAAGAATGGATTTCCAACGAGTACCATTCCTTTCTTCACAAGCCATTCCAATTGTTCTGCCAGTTCCGGGGTCATCGTTTCACAGGGCGGCAACACCAACACGCGATAACGTGCTCCATGCGGCAATGTGAGATAGCCATTCTTGCAGGTTGCTCGCATCAGAATTTCTTTGTTGATGAAATCGAAATCATATCCACGTGGGCGTCCAGGTTCGAGAAGGCCATTCATCTTCGGAGTGTCCTCACCAAAGAAATAGGCCACATCGGCTCGTCGGCTGCCTTGTTGCAACAACGCGCAGGAACGGCGGATATAATCCGTCCATCCCTTACCATAATCTTTGAACCACGTTGAAAAGCGGTTGAAATCAGCACCAAACCAAGGAACCAGTCCGGGGGCAATGTCATAAGGCTGATGGGAATAAAGATGCAACACGAAGTGATTCACCCCCTCTGTAAAACACCAGTCGCCACGCGTCTTCATATTGGCAGGCGTTTGGGCAAAATTTTTGCCAGAGGTGAAGGCCTCTGCAGAGACACGATCCTTACCATACGTATTTCCACAAGAGGTCGCGAGGCGACACTCGATATTTCCAAGCGTACCCCATAGCCAGTATTCTCCGCTGATATCATCTGATTGACCACCGTATTGAAGCGATTCGCCTGGGAACCCCCAGTGGCCATAGTTCTCAAGCCAAGGGACAAGGCCATGCCGATTCGCAACGGCCTTAAGTCCACCCACATAATTCACGGCAATTAAATCCGCGACCAACCTCCGCCAGTCCCACAAGAAACGGTCGGTCTGATCGCGTGAACCCACGACTAAACCATTGAGACAGGCCAGCCAGGGCATGGGATCATAGCCGTACGTTTTACGGAAAATCTTAGCCATGTCATCGGTCCAGTTCTGGGGACCTACTTCATAACTATCCAGGGTGATATGCTGCAACCCCTTTCGTTGGTTTTCAGGAATACGTCTCAGGAACTCGCCCATCATGGAGTCAAAGTGTTTTTCGACTGCTGCACGGCTCATCTTGTCACATTCCAGACCCGTAGCCTGAGGAGGTGTTGGTGAGCATTTCACTTCTGTTGAAGCCATGCCAATGCGGGAAATAATCCAATCATTTCCCGCCGGCGCCAGCCATTTGAGCCGACCATCTTTGTCCATCGCTGAAGTGAGTATGGCAACCCGCTTCACATCAACCGCTGTCCCCTCTAATACTTCCGGCATGCGTGGCCAGAGAAACCCATCTGGAGGAGGAACAGGTTCAGGGTACATGCGCCCCAATTGTTTCTCCACACCAAAGTCAACTTCTGCCGCAGATGAGAAAACGAGGTCTTCCAAAACCGGTGTGCCACTGATCTCTGTAAAGGATACACGAAGCTGCGTGACTTCGGTCGGCTCAAATGAAAAGGTAAAGGGCGAACTGACCAAAGGGCCCATAGCTTGCATTAGATTCGTTCGAAACACTTTGAGATCGCGCAATTTCCTCGCCTTGCCATTCGTAACGATTTCCAATTGCCCCGATAACTTAACCGGCGAACTCCCCCAATCCATCACAAGCGTCTGGAGACAGGTTGGTTTATCAAAAAAGAGGTCAATACTTAATGACTTCCCAGGGATGGCACATCCTTTCCCCCCTTGGCGGCTTCCACACAGCAATTCATTAAGCCCCCCTATTGCACCCGTGCCTGTGACGCGAGACGGTCGTACTGCAACGCCTTCCAATGAAGGAACAGGATAGGCAATAACACCCACATCCTGAATGGACTTTTCATGTTTAGCCAGAATCTCATCGACCGCTGCGCCGCCGGGGACCCGCGTATCCGTGGCAACCAGATACCGCATACTCTCTTCGGGCTTCATCCAGGGCCCACCTGACTGACTCCATCCAGGCCCATTAAATAGGCTAATTCGCACACCAAGTCGGTCGCCTTCCTTAATTGCAAAGGCAACGAGTTTCCACCATTCAGGACTCAAAATGGCGACAGTTCCCTCTGGAATCCCAGCACTTACAATATGACCTACATATACTTCACCGATTCCTGCCTTTTTCATGGTCTCAATGTCTGCAGTAATCCCATTTGCCGATATATTATTATTCAGCCAGTACCAATACATGTAAGGTTCAGTTCGGAACGGGGGATTATTGAATACCTTATCCAACTCATCCGCATAAACCGACACCATCCCAAACATCAGCGCAAGCCATACTTTTTTCATTATCGAGACTCCAAACTTACTTAATAATTATTTGATTATCTCGCATTTTTAATGTCATTGCGAGCAAAAGTTTTATCCATTCCCTGAACAGAACGTAGTTCCGTTTAGTTGAACTGCGCCCCCCATTACGCATGCGCAATTTATCTTACTGACTCCTACACCCCCAAATGATATTATCGGATTTTTATTATATGTTTAAAAACAGGAGAAATCATGAACTATCTACTCCTCTCCATTTTCCTCACAACCTCTATTGTACATGCAGTCACACTTCCGACAGGTGGCGAAAGTGTCATCGCAAAAAACGCCATCGCATCCATATCTAAGAAGATCGACTCAAAATTCGGAACACGAACACTCATTCCCGTCACTGGGCAATCCTTCTCACAGGCTCTGCAAGCAACAATTTCTATTGTGCCTCCGCAAAGATGGGACGAGCATATCCGTTTTAGTACGACCTGCTCACTCAGCAAGCAAGATGTTCTATTTGTTCGTTTCTTTGCACGAGGGCATGCGCAAAAAGAGGAGAGTGGCCTTGCACGAGTCTCATTGATCATCGAACTAAATGGCCAGCCCTATACAAAAGAACTCCACCAGAACATTGACCTTTCGCGTGAATGGAAGGAATACTATGTGCCAGTCCGACTGGATAATAGCTATCCAGAAAGAGGGGCCTTAGCGGGCTTCGATCTGGGACACCGCATTCAAACCGTCGAAATCGCCGATTTTGAAGTGATCTCCTTTGGAACCAAGGTCGATATTCGCACCCTGCCGCGGATGCGCGTCACCTACCCTGGTTGCGAAACCGACGCACCATGGCGTATCGAGGCGAACAAGCGTATTGAGCAGTTTCGTAAAGCAAATCTCTCTGTTGTCGTGAAAGACAGCACAGGTAAACGCCTGCCGAATGTAACGGTAAAGGTCACTCA
>JBAXOG010000254.1:0-3661 GCA_037133395.1 bacterium
GACTGAGGATGACAACGCGAGAAAGAGTTTTGGCGGTATTGAACGGCCGGCAGCCGGACCAGGTGCCCTGGCTGGGAGACCTGGATTACTGGGCGACGGCGCTGGTTGGAAGGGGGCAGAAACCGCAGGGTTTCCAGAAGAGTTCAGCGTATATCGACTGGCATATGGAGCTTGGAGTGGGGTTCTACCTGCAGGGATATTTTCCGTTTAAAGCGATTGTTGAGAACTGCGACGTGAAGGAGTGGAAGGAAGGCGTTCGCCGCTACCGGCAGATTGTGACACCGAAGGGGACGCTGAGGGAATGCTGGCAGTGGATGCCGGATGATTTTACCGAGGGGCCGATTGAGCACCTGGTGAAAGCGGCGGCGGATTTACCGGCCTATCAGTATCTTCATGCCAATACGCGGTATGAGGCCGATTATGATTTTGCCGTGGAGCGGGTGGAGCAGTTGAAGGCGACCGGCGCCGGCGTCATGCTGGCCTACCTGCCCAAGAGTCCGCTGATGCAGATGGTGGCGCTGGATGCTGGGATCATGGCCGTAGTGGAAATGATGGCAGATGAGGAGGATTTGTTCGCCGAAACGATCGGGGTGGTGAAACAGTCGCATGACCGCGCGGCGAGGCTGGCGGTGGAGTCGCCCGCCGAAGTGCTGATGATGCCCGAGAATCTTTCCTCCGAAGTGGTGGGACCGGAGTTGTTTGAGCGGTTCATGCGTCCGTATCAAGCGGCGTGGGCGGCGGCGATCAAGGCGGCGGGTAAATTCTCGTGCATTCATCTTGATGGAACGTTGAAGGGCTTGTTAAGGCAGGAGTGTACCATTGGTCTGAGTTTTATTGAGGCGATGACCCCGGCCCCTGTGGGTGACCTGGCGGTGGAAGCGTGGGCGGATTTTTGTGGAAATCCGGATACGATTCTCTGGGGTGGGATTCCCGGCGGATATTTTACGGCGCTGGTGAATGATGCCGAGTTTGACCGTCACGTCCGGCAGGTGCTTTCGGTGATGCGCCGGTCGCCCCGTTATGTGCTTGGCGTGGCCGATCAGGTTCCGCCGGGCGGTCTGGAATCAAGAGTGCGACGAGTCCGTGAACTGGTGGATGAGGTTGGGGGGTATTAGGAGAACGTTTATGATCGAAGAAGAAAAGGGGACGGGGCGGAATGGCTGGTTCTTGGCGGTGGCCGCCAGTGTTTCATCGTTGGGCGGTTTTCTGTTCGGGTATGACAACATCGTCATCAGCGGCACCATTGGTTATCTCGCGAAAGCCTTCAATTTTGATCACCTTTCAACCCCATATCTCTTTTCAATTGAATCCAAACGCAACCGTGTGCCACGCATGCTGGCCATCATGACAGCCATCGTGCTCGCGGGTTACTTCGCCAACGCGGCGGAGCCCGCGAAAGTTGATCCGGCGGAGGAAAAATACAAAGCGACGCTCAAGGCCGTCCATGATGCCGGTAAGGTAAAGTACCCGGACCAGAAGTTTCCGCCGCCCAAGCCGGAGGCGGTCGAAGCATGGAGGGACTTGCGCTTTGGCATGTTCATCACCTGGGGCACCAGTTCTCTTACCGGCCGTGAGCTCTCATGGTCACGTGGTTCTCCAACTTCAATTGAAGAATACGACAACCTTTACAAGCGCTTTAACCCCGAGAAATTTAATGCTGATGAGTGGCTTTCAATCGCCAAAGCATCAGGTATGAAATATATTGTGTTCACTGCCAAACACCACGATGGCTTTTGTCTTTGGGATACCCAGTATACCGACTACAATATCATGAAGTCACCATTCAAACGCGACATCGTCGGGGAACTCTCCCGGGCTTGCAAAAAACAGGGAATCCAATTGGGCATCTATTACTCCCAGGTGGACTGGCATCATCCCGATTTTCCGTTCACCGGGTATCGCGGCAGAACGGTCCGCGAAAAATATGATATGGACGTCTACGAGCAGTATGCGCTCAACCAGACCAAGGAACTGATTGAGAAATACGGCCCACTCCTGACCATCTGGAATGACATCTGCGTTTATGGATACCAAAACCGCGGGGTACCTATCATTCGTATGATCCGGGCCTTGCAACCGAACATCCTTATCAATGGACGGACTGGCAGTGGTGGCGATTATGGGACCCCCGAGCAAACCATCGGCGCTTTCAAGGTTGCTCCATGGGAATCGTGCATGACGGTTTCCAAGCGTGGTCAGTGGGGCTGGGGCGGAGAGAAGGATGGCGTCAAGGATCTTAAGACTTGTCTGACTTTCTTGATATCGGCAGCCGGCGGAAATGGTAACATGCTCCTCAATGTTGGTCCGACTCCGGAAGGAGAGATAGCTGCCGTGCAGCGTAAGGTGATTCTTGAAATGGGCCAATGGACCCAGCGATACGGGGAGAGCATCTACGCCACTCGGGGCGGGCCGTACAAACCTACGAGTGATCTTGCCTGCACATACAAGGGCAATACGGTTTACCTCCATGTGTTGCGCTGGACGGGTGGAACGCTTACTCTGCCGCCGCTGCCCATGCGAATCCTGAAGAGCGAATTGCTGACCGGTGGCAAGGTGGAACTCCGGCAAAGTGATCAGGGTGTGACGATCGCGGTGGCGAAAGAGTTTCAACAGCCGATTGATACCATCGTGAAGTTCGAATTGGACGGGCCGGCGAAGGAAATCAAGCCAATCGAGGTGGCACAACCGGAGGTACGTAAGCCAAACGTGATTGTTCCAACAAAGGTCAAGGCAGGCGAAGCGATCAATATCGGCGATGTGATGGAATCTGAGAACACGAACAACTCAAAATGAACATGTCAATGAAGAGGAAACAAATATGAAATCATACTTCAAGAACAAGGCATCTGCGTTTACCACAGTGTGGTTGGCTCTTACGGCGTTAACTTCAATTGGTACTGGGGGCTGGGCTGCCGAGCCCGGCCCCGCCGCGCATGCGGATGATCGCGTCCTGAACAATATCGATGTGCTCAAGGCGTCGAAGCCCGGAGAAGCCATGCTGGGTTCGGTGGAACAGCTTCGGACCGAGCTTGCCCATTTATGGGACTGGAAAGAGCAGGGCAACCGGCCTTTGGATGTGGAGGTTGTTGAGTCAAAAACCAAGGACGGCTACAAAGTCGATAGTATGTATATCAACGGCTACGGCGATGCGAATGGTCAGGATCGCATCTTTACCACCTTCGCCCGCCCTGAAACGGTCACTGCTGATGTCCCTGTTTATATCGAGTTAACTGGTGGCAGTATGGGAGCCGACGGAAGCCTAGCGATGGCACGAGGCGAGAAATGTGTGGTGATGTGTATTGAGTGGCGTTTTGGTGGTAGTAAATTCCGTTCGAAGTGGGCTAAAGGCACGATGGGCACGACTAAGGAAATGGGTTCACTGAAGGCCAACGGCTCCTTCCAACTGATCTGCGGGATTCGCCGCGCCATTGATTTCCTTTATACCCAGCCGGGGATTGACCGGAAACGGATTGGCTGTGGCGGTGGATCGATGGGCGGGTTCTACACGCTATTGGCCGCCGGGATCGACAATCGGATAACCTTCGGCATGGATGCGCTGGCCGCAGGACACCTCGACGACAGCGACAGCCGCTTGGGACAAATCGACTTGGATCCCGAACGCAAGCAAATCTATCTGGCGGCATTTGATCCCCATCGTTAC
>JBAXOG010000255.1:0-3619 GCA_037133395.1 bacterium
TTGCGTTATTACGCGAAGCGGATACGCTTATTCCTTATTGCGTTATTGCCTTATTGCGTTATTACGCGAAGCGGATACGCTTATTCCTTATTGCGTTATTGCCTTATTTTGAGAAGCAGTGTGTTGCGTGTATTTCGGATGCTAAAAGGCGTTCAATTCTTCAACTAACACAATAACACACTGCCTACTGCCAACTGCCAACTGCTACTGTTCTCTCCCCTCGCACAACTGATGCATTTCGATACCCGCGAAGAGCACCGCGAAGAGCCCATGCGTGTCGTTGTCATAGAACGGACGAGCCACATAATACGCTTCATCCTCAGAGCACATCGTCCCCACGCAGATCTTATGAACTGCCCCGTCAGCATCGATTTCTGTGGTGAGTGCCTGCCACCCCTTGCGTACCGCCGTCTGATAGGGCTCACCCTCAAGCCAGCCCAATCGCAGTCCCCTCGCAAGAGCCATCACGAAAATTGCCGTGCCAGAAACCTCTTCAGGCGAATCCGCACGATCCAGCACGTTGTGCCAAAAACCACTGTCAGCCTGCCAGCGCAACAGTGAAGCGGCATGCCGACGGAAGTGCGCGAGGATCAACGCATACTTGGCGTGCTCCTTCGGCAATACCTGCAGAACTTCAGACATGGCCCAGATCGCCCAGCCGTTGCAACGCGACCAGTGCGGCAACTTGACAGAACTGTTCTCGTAATGGGCGTGCATATACAGCTCAGCTTCGTCATCCCAAACTTCCGCATTGAAGGCAAGCGTCTGACTCGCTGCATCCTCAAGAAACGCATCACGCGCCTTGGTAGTTTCAGCGTATTGGGAGGCCTGCACCAGAAAAGGAATGCCCATGAACATATCGTCCACCCAGGTCGTGTGCTTGACGGGCGTGGTGCGAGTATAGATGCACGAACCCGGCAGACAGATCTGCCCATGCTTTGCATACGAGAGCATCTGCGCGATAAAATAGGTATAAGGACTACGATTTTTGAACGCTTTGTCCTTGATCAACCGATAGATGAAGGGAAGTGCTGGCGCCAGCGTAAAATCAAGGAGCGGCGTATCAACAATGAAATGGTTTGCGCAGAGCACAGCATTCAATGTCTCCACCTGATACCGCACAAAGGGTTTCCCTTCGAGGTGATAATCGCAGAACCGGTCGGCATAGACCTGATACTTCGCCTCGCCGGAAACTTCTGCCAGCACCTGCATGGCCCACGCCGTGCCGCCATTGTGATAGTTCCAGTTGTAATTCGTCCCCCAGGGCAGTGGGTCAATCACATTCCCGAGAATCTCGATCTTCGGAATGGTCCACGTAATGGGCGCGTCACGCCCCGCATACATGAAACCAAACCGGAACTCTTTTTCCGGCGGATAGACGGTTTCGAGTCCGTCAGTATTGGCAAAGGGCCCAACCACCAGCCAGTTGGTCAAGTCAGCGATCTTCGAATCCACATCTTGCGCGTACTTCAGACCGACCTCCAACACGGGTTCGTGCTCGCTTCGCACGGCACCCTTGAGGCTGGGCTGCTGCAGATAGACGCACCACTGCTGTCCGTGTGTCTCGGACTTGATGAGCAGCGTATTCACGCCCTTCTTCAAGACCGCCTTAAAAGAAAACGACAGAGTGATGCTGCGCTCGTCCTGACTCAATTGGATCGCCCGCGAGCCGGGTTTCTCATACGCGACGGCGTTGTTGACCCAGACCTTGCATCCGTCATTGTGCTCGATCTCAAGGGTGACCTCACGATCATCCGGCGACACAACTTGCGTCCAGGCATACGCGATCGCAGGACGGCCCAAACCGAATGTGCGTCCGAAATCAACAAACCGCAAACCGCACACGCTTACGTTCTCGAACGTCTGCTTGCACGGCGCCACCTCCAGCCGATACCGGAACGGTGTGTCCCGGATCAACTTGTCTCCTATACACTTAACAACTTCTAATGGTTTTTTCATAAAATAGTTCTCATGGTTCGCTCATTGCGGATAGCTCGCAATTCCTGCCTCTACGGCTCAGTCCAATGAGTCCGTTTGGAGTCCCGCCTTCAGGCGGAATAGAGACCGCCTGAAGGCGGGACTCCGAACGCTGTGCTTCACTTTTTTGCCCAAGTGACCACATTGACTTTAGAACTTCATTCTCACTCTCCCAATAAGGCAATAAGGCAATTTTTCCTCTCACTTTCGTGACATTTCGTGTGTTTCGTGGTTAACAAATCTCCCTCCCCGCTTCCATGGTCTCAATCACCGTCTGCTCATCAATCTCTTCCAGTAAAAATGGCGTGTCAGGCTTGTTCTTCGCGATCCACGAGAAAGCACTACACTGATCCAGCAGCCCGCCTTTGCCCAGCGCCCTATACTTCAAGCCGCCTTCGTCGACTTTAAAATCCTTGGCATGGACTGCCACGATCCGGTCGCCATACAAATCAAACGCCTCCTGAAAAATGCGTCCCTGCGCGCGCCAGTTTTCTACATCAAGCAAGTTAACTGGGTCATGCACCACGCCGATATGGTCGGACGCAACCGCATCGAGCAGCCTTCGCATCAACGCGGGTGTGGAGACGGTATGCACAGTGACCGCCTCCACGCCCACCAGCACGTCAGCCGCTTCAGCCGCCTCGACCAGTTCGCTGATACTCGTCACCAGCTCCAGAAACGTGGCTTCGGTATGATTGTCTGGATGCGGCGAGTAGTCCGCATTCATCGAACCTGTCTCCAACGCGACCACGGTACAACCGAAATCACGCGCCACCCGCAGATGCTCCTTAAAAATCTCCAGCAGTTCCCGGCGCACGCCTCGATCAGGGTGAATCGGATTGACATAACAGCCCAGCACAGCGATGTCGATACCGTGACGCCTGAACGTCTTCCCGACATCGGCCGCCAGCGCGGGGGTAAGCGCCCCGCGTCCCCAAACCACTCCGTCAAGCGCTTTCGAGGGCGCAAGCTGGACGCACGTCAGTCCCTTGGCCGCGATCCGTGTGGCCAACTCCTCGGCAGACGCCCTGCCAAAATCATGTGCTCTACAACCTATATTCATAAATCAATATCAGTTCTTTTTTTAGCATCCGAAATACGCGAAAACTATGATTGTATCGGATAGCACGGCAAGCCCGAACAGCGCGGCTCACCGAGATCCGGCTGCTGCTCGGCTCAATAAGGCAATAACGCTCGTTGGAGCGAAGCGGAAACCATTCGGCGAATGCCGAAAGCGAAGCGTTAATTCTGCCCTCTCCCCTCTCCCCCCCCCCGTGTTACCTTTCAGAGCCCAGAAATATTCACCGCAAGGAACACAAAGAACTCAAAGATCAACTTCGCTGGCTTCATCGGACGCATCTGAGATTCGATTCAGAACCTGGGCGTATAGGCGTCCTCGCCTGTACAACTAAACTAAGAGAAACGGCTGGCGGTCTGGCTGGAGCCAGACCAGTGAACAGGCGAGGACGCCTATTCGCCCAGCTTATTTGTCCCATGTAATGAATCGCAGATGCCCCATTTCATTCTTACACTTTCGAACTTTAGAACTACATCATCATGATCATCGTGCCTTTGAGCTTTGCCGTGACCTTTATGTACGATCCCTCCTCCGTGACCTTGAAATCAACTGGCATTGCGGTTT
>JBAXOG010000256.1:0-3612 GCA_037133395.1 bacterium
CGCAGGCGGACACTAACACGTGGAGCAATGCAGGAACAGCGTGGGCCACGGGTGCCAACTGGGTCGGCGGAACTGCTCCTGCGGATAATCTCACACAGGATACAGCGTTCTTTAACGGAACCATCACGCAACAACCTAACGCTGGTACGCGCAGCGTGGCGGGGATTATCGTCGGTGATGGGGTGCTGACAACGAGCGCTCTGATCCCCTCTGGTACGGCACTAAGTTTGGGTGCTGGCGGCATCACAATTAACCCTAATGTCGGCACGGTCACGCTGAACTCCCTGCCCTTAAAAGTCGGCGCAACCCAGACCTGGCTCAACAATTCCGGAACGTTAACAAGTTCGGCAACCCTCTCCAACGTTGGTGATGTCGCCCCCTTCATTCTCACGATCGACGGCATAGGTGGAACCACGCTTTCCGGAATCATCAGCAACTTCGGCACAATCGGAACCCTTGGACTCACAAAAAACGGATCCGGTCTGCTCATGCTTTCGGGTGCGAGCACCTACACCGGAGCCACCACGCTCAATGACGGGCAGTTGAACCTGCAAGGCGCGAATGGTGCGCTCGCCCTCTCGCCGTCGCCGATCATGCTGGCAGGCGGTCTTTTCAGCGTGGTGAACTACACCTCTACCCCTCTCAATAACGCTCGTTTCGCAGATACTCAGGCGATCACGCTGAGTGGCGGACGTTTCCTCTACACGGGAACTACCACGGCGGGCGCATCCTCAACCGAAACTCTCGGAGCAATCACTTCGGTCAGCGGCGCAAGCTCCATCGGTGTCGCCTTCGGAAACGCAACCGGCGCCGCAACCCTCACGGCCGCAAGTTTCAATCACAGTGTCGGAAATGCCGCCACGCTCATCAACGGTACCAGTCTTGGCAAGGACACTGCTTCATCGACCAGCGTGGGACGTCTCCTTCTCACCTCCGCACCCACGTTGGTGGGCACCACCGCGCCGACTGCCACCGGCATCAACAGCGCAGCAAAGAATACGCAGATTATTCCCTATCTGCTGGGAGAGGTGACCGCGACGACAGCCGGACTTGGAACTGTGGTAGGGGTCGCGAACACATTCCTCACGTATCATGCCACCACGGGGTTGCGGCCGTTGAACCTCACGGACGAATTCACCGCCAATACCATTACAGCGGGCAATAACACGTACATCACGGCCGCCACCCCGGCCGCCAATACGGTATCAATCAATGCGCTTGTCATGAATGGCAACAATCTGACCATCACGGACGGGAAGACGCTGACCGTCGCCAGCGGTGCTGTGCTTTTTTCTGCCGGCAATACTATCAAGCCCTCCGGCAGCACCGGCACGCTCGATTTCGGTTCGGCGGAGGCCATGGTGACCGTGAACGGCACTATCGCCACGATCAGCGCGCCGATCACCGGCTCCGGCGGTCTGACAAAATCAGGCATCGGTACTCTCGTCCTCTCCGGCACCAATAGCTTCACCGGTAAGACCACGGTCGGCGCGGGTATGCTCTCAATCGCCGCGACCAATTCCCTTCCGGGTTGGGCGACATCCGGCGGTTTCTCGGTTACTCGTGGCACGGCCTTGACGGTGGGGAACGCGGTGACGGATGCTTCCATTGATACATTGCTGGGTACAAGTAATTTCGATGCCGGCTCAAGCTGGGGCTTCGACACCTCGGCAGGGAACCGCACCTACAACGCCGTGCTTACCAATACGTTGGGCGTGGCAAAAATCGGTGCGAACACGCTGACCCTCGGTGCCACGAGTACCGTGGCTGGGCTCCTGATCGACGGTGCGAGCGGTGGGGTGACGCTGAACGAGAACCTGACGACATCGGGGCTGATCCTCCAGAACACGACCGGTGCCAACGCCACCCGTACCAATACCATCCCGGCGGGCAAGACGCTCACGGTCAATGGTCCAATGGCTGTCGCCGGTCCGGTGGGCAGCGTCGGTGGCTCTTTTCAAAATTATCATTATATTTCCGGTGGCGGCACGTTGGTGGTCACGGGAACAACCCTTGCGCTCGGCAATTCATACAATATCACCTCCGATGAAATCGATACGCTGAATCTCTCGGGTTTGAACACCTTTACGGCCAATATTGGCAACCTGCAAGTGGGTTATCTCAACAACGCCACGCCAACCCGACAGCCGAGGAGTATGTTGATCTTGGCACCGACCAATATGATCACTGCATCAACGATCAATGTGTCTGGTGGGAACAATAGTGGAGCCATAGCGATCGGGCGACTGGATCTGGGCGTTATGAACACGCTCAATGTTGACAATATTTATGTGGGCAGAGATGCTAAGCCTTTTTCGTTGCTCATGTTCAACCCAGCGTTGGCAGCGCCCGGAACGGTTGTCATCCGCGGAAAAACTGGCGGTTTCAGCACGGCCAATCTCGTGCTTGGTTCCCAGTTCACGAGCACCATGGATTATCACCAGCAAGTGGACTTCACAGGCGGCATCCTTGACGCGATGTTCGGGACGGTTACGCTCCAGGGATCGGGACAGGGCCAGTACCACACCGCCGTATTGGCCATCGGCCAAACTGCGGGCGCGGGTGCAGATTTCACAGGTGGAACGTTGACCATTGGTGAACAGAATAACAATGCACAAGTCGTCAGCATGCACCCCGAGTCTGCCCTGTATATCGGCACGGTCAGTGGTTCGGCCACCATGAAGGCTGGAAAGGTTGTGTTGGCCCAGTGCGATGTAGACGGTTTTTGCGGGGGGTTGTATGGCACGCTTACGGTCGGATCGAACGCCATGTTAACGGTAACAAATTCGATCATCATGGGCAGAAAAAGCACAACTACATCGAACGGGGTGTTTGCCGTGCTCAACCTGAACAGTGGCGGCAAACTTGTCATTCCTGCGGGTGGCATTATCACTACTAACATGTTTTCAGGCTCTTCCACCGGTGTCACCACGAACTCAATCAACTTCGACAACGGCACACTTCAGGTGTCGAGTTCCGGTAACCTGACCTCGGGCAACAATCCGGCGTTCACGATGAACATTCTCTCTGGCGGTGCGACGTTCGACACTGGCGGTAATGATCTGACCGTGGTACAAAGTCTGGCGGGAGCAGTAGGTGCCGGAATAGCCAACATCGTGGTTACGAATGGCGGGAGCGGGTATGTCACGGCGCCGTATGTGAAGATCACGGATGCAACCGGACGCGGTGCCAGCGCCATCGCCCAACTCAACAGTGCCGGACGGGTGACGAATATTGTCGTAACTAGCCGGGGCCAGAATTATTCCATTGCAACGATCACTGTGCTGAGCAGTTCCTATGGCAATGCAACGGTCGCGGCGGCGACCAATGTTCTGACCTCGGCCACTGGCGGCGGCTTGACTAAGCTGGGCACGGGCACGCTGACGCTCTCTGGCGTCAATACCTATACGGGACCGACCGTCGTTTCGAACGGCGTGCTGCGGCTGACGCAGACGCAGGGGATCACGACGAACGCGGACGTGGTCATCGGCGCCGATGGCAAGATGAATCTCGATTTCACGGGAATCACAATCATCAGAAGCCTGACCGTCAACGGCGAGTTGAAGACGCGGAATGCGGTTTACAGCAAGTCCAACCTGTCGGCTTTGAGTG
>JBAXOG010000257.1:0-3582 GCA_037133395.1 bacterium
CGCAGGCGGACACTAACACGTGGAGCAATGCAGGAACAGCGTGGGCCACGGGTGCTAACTGGGTCGGAGGAACTGCTCCTGCGGACAATCTCACACAGGATACAGCGTTCTTTAATGGACCCATCACGCAGCAACCCAACACCGGCACACGCAGCGTGGCAGGGATTATCGTTGGTGATGGGACACTGACCACGAGCGCTCTGACTTTTTCAGGCACAGCACTGAGCCTGGGTGCTGGTGGCATCACAATCAACCCCAATGTCGGCACCCTTACGCTGAGTGCCACGTCCGTGAAGCTCGGTGCAAGCCAAACTTGGCTTAACAATTCTGGATCATTGACAGGCTCGGCGAACATCTCCAACGTTGGCGATGTCGCCCCGTTTATCCTCACGATCGACGGAACGGGTGTAACCACGCTTTCCGGAATCATCAGCAACGGCGGCAATACGGGAACCCTTGGCCTCACCAAGAACGGAGTGGGGACACTTACGCTCAGTGGCGCGAACACCTATACCGGAGCCACCATACTTAATGACGGCACGCTTTTCCTGCAAGGCGCGAATGGTGTGCTCGCCCTCACGTCGTCGCCGATCACACTGGCTGGCGGTATCTTCAGCGTGGTGAATGCTGCAGCCAACAATAACGACCGTTTTGTCGATACGCAGGCGATCACTCTAAACGGCGGTCGTTTTCTCTACAATGGTGCCACCACCGCGAGTGCATCCTCGACCGAAACCATAGGAGCAATCACTTCGGTCAGCGGCGTGAGCTCCATTGGTGTCGCCTTTGGAAACGCAACCGGCGCTGCAACACTCACGGCCGCGAGTCTTGCCCACAACGCGGGAAATGCGGCACTTCTGGTCAATGGTGCCGGCCTTGGCAAAGATACTGCCTCCTCGGGTAGTGTGGGACGCCTCTTTCTCACCTCCGCGCCTACGTTGGTCGGCACCACTGCGGCGACTGCCACCGGCGTCAACAGTGCTGCAAAAAATACGCAGATCGTTCCTTACCTGTTGGGTGAGGCGGCCACCGCATCGAGCGGAACGGGAACCGTGTCAGGGGTCGCAAACACTTTTCTCACCTATCATGCCACCACCGGCCTGCGTCCGTTGAACCTCACGGATGAGTTCACAGCCAACGCGGTCACGGCGGGCAATAACACGTACATCACAGGAGCCACCACGGCAGCCAATACGGCATCGATCAATGCGCTTGTGATGAATGGTAACAATCTGACCATCACGGACGGGAAGACCCTGACCGTCGTCAGCGGTGCCGTACTTTTCTCCGCCGGCAATACCATCAAGCCCTTCGGCAGCACAGGCACGCTCGATTTCGGTTCGGCGGAGGCCATGGTGACCGTGAACGGATCTATTGCCACGATCAGCGCGCCGATCACCGGTTCCGGAGGTCTGACAAAATCAGGCATCGGCACTCTCGTCCTTTCCGGCACCAACAGCTTCACCGGTAAGACCACGGTCAGCGCGGGTACACTTTCAATCGCCTCGACCAATTCCCTTCCGAGTTGGGCGACGGCCGGAGGTTTCGGGGTTGCGCGCGTTGCAGTCTTGACGGTGGGAAACGCGGTGACGGATACTTCCATTGATACATTGCTGGGTACAGGTAATTTCGATGCCGGCTCAAGCTGGGGCTTCGACACCTCGGCAGGGAACCGCACCTACAACGCCGTGCTTACCAATACGTTGGGCGTGGCAAAAATCGGTGCGAACACGCTGACCCTCGGTGCCGCGAGTACCGTGGCCGGTCTCATGATCGACGGTGCGAGCGGTGGGGTGACGCTGAACGATAACCTGACGACGACCAGCTTGAATCTCCAAAATACCACTGGCGGGGGGGCCGGCCATACCAACACGATCGCCGCCGGGAAGACGCTGACGGTCAATGGCTCGATGATCGTTGGAGACATGATAGCTTTGGCCGGAGTCACTACGACTAATTATTTCACGGGTGGCGGCACGCTGGCGGTCATGAGCACCAACCTGTATGTTGGTGGCTGGACAAGCACCTCAGGGTTTCCGAGGGACGTGCTGAATCTCTCGGGTTTGAACACCTTTACCTGCGCGGTCAACAATCTGTGCGTTGGCTATGCTATCTATGGTAACTCATCTTACCTCTCTGGTGCCCTAATTTTGGCTGCCACGAACAACATCACCGCTACTAAACTCTATCTGGGAGGAACGCCCAATACGTTAAACAGCGGTAGCGCTGGGTTGCTGGTGCTTGGTACCGCTAATACGCTCAACGTCAACACCATTAGTGCGCCAGGTGTAAACATGAACCGCCAGACTACGACCATCATGTTCAACCCAGATTTGGTTACGCCTAGTCGCGTTGTTATTCGTGGCAAGGTGGGCGGTTCCAGTACGGCAACGGTCACGCTTGGTTCTACGGGTACCGGTACTGGACTGTATCATCAGCAAGCGGATTTTTCGGGTGGCATCCTTGACGCGAAGTTCGGTACGACCCTGCTCCAAGGAAGTGGCCAAAATGGCTATCATACCGCTGTTCTGGCCATCGGTCAGACTGCAGGTGCAGGTGCGGATTTCACAGGTGGAACGTTGACCATTGGCTATTGTAACAACACCACTTGGGTTAATAATATGCATCCGGAAGCTGCTCTGTATATCGGTTCGACCAACGGCACGGCCACTATGACGGCTGGAAGGATCATTCTGGCACAGGCGAGCGCAAACAATATTGTCGGAGCCCTTGGCGGAACGTTGACAGTAGGGGCAAACGCCACTGTCACAGTGACGAACAGCATCACCATGGGCATCAAGAGTCCAGTAGCGACGAATTCATTTGCCGCGCTCAACTTAAACAACGGCGGTACGCTGGTCGTTCCGGCGGGCGGCATCATTACCACCAACGTGCTCAGCGGCACGGCCACCAATATCAACACAATCAACTTCGATGGCGGCATGCTCCGGGCTTCGAGTTCCGGCAACCTGCTCTTGGGTGACAATGCCGCGCTTTCGGTCCTCTCCGGTGGCGCGACGTTTGACACGGATACAAATGTTGTGACTGTGTCCCAGAGTCTTTTGTCAGCCGTTGGGAGCGGGATTGGGAGTATTGTCGTGACGAATGGTGGGAGTGGATTTTATACGGCGCCGTATGTGGTCATCACGGATACTACAGGGAGTGGTGCCAATGCCTTTGCCCAGATCAACAATGCTGGAAAGGTAACGAATATTGTCCTGACCAGCCGTGGCCAGAACTACACCAGTCCAGCAATCTCCCTCGTGAGTGGTAATGGATCAGGTGCCGCAGTATCCAATAAACTGCTTGCGGTCACTGGCGGTGGTTTGACCAAGCTGGGCACAGGCACGCTGACGCTCTCTGGCGTGAATACCTATACAGGACCGACCATCGTCTCGAACGGCGTGTTGCGGCTGACACAGACGCAGGGGATCACGACGAATGCGGATGTGGTCATCAGCGCCGATGGCAAGATGAATCTCGATTTCACGGGGACTACCATCATCAGAAGCCTGACCGTCAACGGGGAGTTGAAGACGCGGAATGCGGTTTACAGCAAGTCCAACCTGTCGGCTTTGAGTG
>JBAXOG010000258.1:0-3532 GCA_037133395.1 bacterium
CATCATGGTCCTGTACTATATTATGCAGCTATGCCGTTTTGCCGTGCATCGACACGAACGTTTTCTGAAACGAACGAAATTAATTTTCGGATGGTTCCGGTATGCTTTAGTATTTTGACTTTATTGTTTATGCTGGGGTTGTATCGTCAAGATGGGAAAGGCCTTTTTACACGACCTTTAGGTGCGCTCATGGCGGTTGCGTTTGTTGCTGTTTCTCCGGCAATGAATTATTACAGTCGTTTTTTTATTCAAGAAACAATGTTAGTCACCTTTCTAACGGGAATACTCGTTTGCGCTGTGAGATATGTTGACAATGAGTCTTCACGCGCGAAAATGTATTATGCAGCAGGATTTGGCTGTTCACTTGGCCTTGCCTTAGCAACGAAAGAAACGGTTGTGCTGTCCATTGTTGCGGGGGTTATAGCCTTGTTGTGTACATGCGTGGTTAAGCGTATACGTGATAAGGTCAGTATGCGGGATGCGCTGATTGTCCTAGGTGGAGCAGGGGGTGTGGCTATTCTTTTATATAGTTCTTTTTTTACCTACCCCAAGGGTGCGTATGATGCTGTTTTTTCGACGATGAGTACGTATTTTTATCGGGCGACTGCTGTGCCCGAGCATCATCATGCTTGGAATTATTATTTGACTTTTCTATTTGGTTGGCAGTATGGACGCGGACCTGTCTGGGGTGAAATTGGAACGTTGCTTTCACTTCCTATTCTTATCGCAGTTCTTTTTCCTGTTGCACGTTGGGCAATTTCAAAGGTGTACCCGCAGCAGGAGATGAATCTCACGATACCCATGAAATGGACTATCTTTATTGCTGTCTATACCCTCATTTTAACGAGTCTATATAGCTTTATTCCTTATAAAACACCGTGGTGCATCCTTTCATTTTTGCATGGTTTTCTGCTACTTGCAGCCATTGGCTTCGATGTTGTTTATAACGGTTTACGAAATACAAAAACGCGATACTGGAGATTGAATGATATCGGTGTTGTTGTGTTGTGTATCTTCGTTGGGGTTATCGTGAATATGAGGCTAAAGCAGTCTACGCAAGCCTGTTTTAAATTAGCGGCAGACATTCGCAATCCGTATGTGTATGCGCATACGGGCATGGATGCCTTGAAGCTGGTCGACGCTATTGAGCAGGCGGCTATGCTAAAAAAGGGGCAGGGGATGTATAGTGTTGCGATAGCCATTGCTGCACCTGCTTCTGATTATTGGCCGTTACCGTGGTATTTGCGTAAATTTAACAATGTGGGATATTGGTCGAAAATTTCGAATATTCCCGCTGCGTTTAAACCTGATATTTTAATTGTTTCTGCAGATCAAGGAGATCAGGCTGAACGATGCATCGGAAAGAATGCGCAGAGTAATTTTTATGGTATACGTCCTGGCTCGCTATTGATTCTTTTTGTGCCGCGACAATGAATATAGCTTTGAAAAGGACGGCAATCTTTGAGATCATTTAAAAAACGAAAGGAAGTTGAAGGATGAATATTCCCGTATTGACAATCCAAGGTCGGTCATTGGCTGAAACATTTGAAAAGGCGCTCCTCGCGCTTTATGTGGAGGGAACACGCGTACGAACACAGTATGACAAGGTAGGGGATCCGCTGAGTGTTGACGCGACCATGAACATGACCATTCTTGATCCGATGTGTGATCCGATGATTCATAAGGCGTTCCCAGGTGGAATTGCGGATCTGCGTGAATATGTCTTTGAGTTGGAAGGACGTAAGGATTCGTGGGTCAAGGCGATTAATGATCCAGATGATACGCGCTGGGAATATACTTACCACGGTCGCCTCCAAAAATATGGCCAATGGAAAGAAAAGAAGGCCGATGGCACATCTGATTTTACGGGACCGTTTAATATTGACCAGGTCGAATACGTCATTGATAAGCTTTGCAAACAACCCTTTACGCGCCAAGCTCAGATGATTACCTGGATGCCGAGTCTCGACCTGACATGCTATGATCCGCCGTGCTTGCAATCCATCTGGTATCGAATTCTTGAAGATATCCATGGTGTGCAATGGCTCAATTGTAATGTCCGGTTCCGCAGTAATGACGCCTGGGGTGCAAACTTTATGAATATGTTCGGATTTACTATGTTTAATCGAACCATCATCGCGGATGAAATTCAAAGGCGCACAGGTAAGACCGTTATGCTCGGTCGCATGAATTGGCAAGCGGATTCCTTTCATATTTATGGTAAAGATATTGAGCAGGCCGAACAACGCCTGTTTAATCGCATCGCGACAAGCACCTTCCAAGAACGTGTCTATTATTTTAACGATGAAATGATTCAGGAAATGTATCACGAAGAGGAATCTTCGATTCTGGCAAAAATTGCGGGAATGAATGAGCGGATGTAGTTGAATATCCAATTATCAACACGGAATGATCAATATCCATCGGAAAGTTGGAGGCACGCTTAAGCCCCGTGCCTCAGTTGGTCCGGCAGCTGCCAGACTTTCCTTAAATTCTTTGTTTTAGGTTCAACTTGTCATAACGCATATTAACCTTGTCAAGCCAGAAATGTAATATTTTTTAATCTTTTTTTTCAGTGATTAAAAACACCTTTGAACCATCACGCTTGACCATCCCCGAATAAACACCAAAAGCACCAACAGAAGGCTTATGGATATTATCAAAAGTTGATCTTTGCAAACGCCCGTTCTTTGCAAAAACTTTTTCGTTGGGATTAAAGAAAACGCGAACATTCAGCCCTTGCATAACGACCACGTAAGACGAAGAAGACAAACTATCTGATTTAACACAATCAACTTTACCGCTCACAGTGACCACTTGCCCAGTGTATGAAGAAACATCGGCTACGACATTGGAAGCCATCACCGAGGCGCGAACGAACCCAGAGACAAAAGCGAAAAAGAAAATTAATGTTTTCATGATCTGAATTATAGAATACCAACGTTCCCACCGCAACAAAATTTAATAAAATTTTATTCGCACCCCGTCACGTTTTTATGCTTTAAAATCCTTGATTATCTGTATTGCTATTAAACATAAAACAGCAAGCCCAGTGTTATCAAGTAAAACCAAAGCCACAACGGCCACCCATGACCGCGCACCGGACGCTCATAAATATAGCTGTTCCCCGTACCAGTCACACTTATACATTCAGCAGTATTATAGAACCGCCCCCAATGTTTTTTAACAATGGGTGATGGCCAATCAACACGCTCATTATTGCGATCAAAAATATTCCGCATACACAAATGAGAAGAAAAAGGTATTTTCATCCGAAGCCCTGGCAGTCTATAAGTCGCCATATTCGTAACAGTGACCCAACGCTCAACCAACACACGATTTGCTTTTGCCAAGAATGAAACATTTTGAATAATAAAAAAAACATCTTGAGAACGTTTAGAAGAATGGCGCAGCCACGAGAGAAAACGGACGACCTCTTTTTTTGTGCTTGAGTATTGATCGAAATATTCCGCACACTCGTCTAGAACAATCAGCACACGCCTTTTTCCGCCAGAACCGCGCGGATCTCCAC
>JBAXOG010000259.1:0-3451 GCA_037133395.1 bacterium
TGCGATCCATCCCCACATTCGTCCGGTCCGGCAGTATGGGAGGCATCTTCCTCGGTCTGAAAGGAATCGGATGGGTCAGACGTGTGTCAGGCGGAAAATCAACAGGCAGTTTCGCCCGTTCACACACAAGCTCCTGATTGCCGAAGCGGTCAAGGAGATAGAGATCCTCCCACGAATTGCACAAGAATAAATCTTCGGACAGCGGCCACGGCGTGCCGTACTGCCATTGGTGGCGCGGAGGGCTCTCGATCTCCGATGACGGCGAATACGGGGTCAGCCGCCGCAATTGGCTGAAGCCGCCCACATCGTCCTTGCGAAGGTCCAGCAGCAGCAGGCTTCCGAAGTGCTCGCCGTGATGACCGCCGCCGGTCAGCACGTACAAGTTGGAGTCCGGAACCGCCCGAATGCCCATCTGCGCCAACGTCGCAAAGCCAAAGCCCTGCCGATACCGTTCGAGCTCAGGCTGCTGCAGCGAGGTCCACGGATAGGGATAGTTCCCGTGAGGACTGCGCGGATCGGTCCCGTCGGGACCGCAGATCCAAAACGTCGCGCCGTAGTCAAACCCGCGATCCGTATAGTCCCACCGCGAATAGACCAGCTTGCCGTCATTATTGACGCTGGGGTTCCAATCGTTGAGCTCGTAATAACTCAGCGGATAAATGTCTGAACCGTCCGCCTTCATGGAATGCAGTGAAAAACTCGGGACGACTGGACCAAAGCAACGGATATAGGAGCCCCTCCTCTCCGAGACAAAAGCAATACGCCCGGACGGAAGCTGAACCGGGTCGAAATCGTTGAACGCGCTGTCCGTCAGCATGGTCAGCTCCGACCCGTCGGCATTGACACGGAAGATGTTCCAAGTCGTGTCCGGCGTCCAAATGTGGCGGTTCTCCTTGCAGCTCGAGTGCGCAAACAGAATGTGCTTCCCGTCATAAGACAGGGAAGGCGCGAGAAACGCGTCGCCGTCAAGCTTCAGTCCCGCCAGACGTCCGTTTTTCACAACGCTGTCCTTGAGCACGTTGCGAACCTTGGGGTCCTGTTTCCAGTTCTCGACCACAAAGAGGCCGCCGCCCGGCCGTGTCGATGGCGCAAAATACTGGGTGGCAAAGTGACCGCCCTCCAAATCGCCATTCTGCCACTTCGTGATACGGGAGCCCGCATACGTGGCACGCGCCAGAAAGAGGACCTCTTTGAAATCAGCCTTCGGATTAGCGAAGGCCAGCTTGCGCCGGAGCGCACAGGTGAGATAGTAGAGCGGCTCACGCATAGGCCAGTCCATCCACGCACTGGCGTGTACCTTTTGCGTGCGCAAGGTCGCTTCAGCCTGCTCAAGCACCTGAAGATCCTCCTCCAACGCACGAGCCGTCGCAACGCCCTGCTGCTTCAGCAACTCCGTCAGCGCACGCAGCCTGCGGACAACCACGGACACCATGTCGTAATCGCGGGTGTAGTCGATAGCCGCCTGCTTGTCATAGAGCTGCTCCTCCGGCCAGTTCCAATAGCCGGGAACCCCTTGCGCCCACAAAAAATAGCCCTCGGGGCGCGACTGCGCGCGCCAATCCGCCAGAACGGCATCGCGCACCGAGAGATCCTCCTGCGCGAGCGCAGTCAGTTTCAGATGCGCCTTCCCGGTTGTCAGGCCGTCTCGGATACGCGCCAGATCCCTTGCGTCCTCGTCGGTGTCGAAAGGGTTCGGTCTCGCTGGATAACGCTTACGGAAACTGGTTGGCGAAAGTGGTGCATCCACCAGCTCCAACGGCGCGTCGGCCGACGCCGAATTGGGGACAACGCCTGCACAGTGTTTGTCAAAGCGCCACAGGGCCAGCGTATCCGCATCCGCTTGGGCGTCGGAGGGACTCACAGCACCGCGCCTGATACGGATCGGACCGAACCAGGCGTCACAATCCCCGCTGACTTGCCCCCGCGAATTCACGGAGCAACCAAACCCCCAGGGTCCTGAAAATGCACGCTCCGGAGCGGCACAGGAGGGCACGTTCCATTTCACAGGCTGTTTGTCAACATAGACATCAACACGCCCGGTTGAAACCACACAGGTCACGTCATGCCAAACACCCATCACGATCTGCACGTCCGAAGTGATTGCCGCTGCGACAGACAACGCTTCCTTGCCGCCTTCGGACGCCGTCCCGCCCGAGAGCCAACTGCCACGAAGCAACAAACGTCCGTCATAAACGCCCAACATAAAAGCGTCACCCTGCCTGGTCGGATGCCCCCGCGTCAGCAGCGGATACTCGACCCGCTCCCAGCCGCTCAGCCCGGCAATACCTGACGTTCCATTTTTGGAAGAAAAGAGCCGCACCCGCATTTCAACGGTCACGGGTAACCGGTCAGCCCCCGGCACATCGGCGGCCATTGCCGCAACTTTTGTCCGGTCCATATACCCCGGCAGGGGATACTCTTGCGCCACCATCGGAACATCCGGAATCGCCTGGACATGCGCAGCACGTCCAACCAGCGGGTGATTCAACCGCCAAAGCACCTGTCCTGCGTCACTGATCGCCACAGCGAAAGACTCCTCAGCCGACGGTCCCTTTTTTCTCCAGTTGGCAACAATCCAGCCGCCACCCGGCAGACGGTGAAGGCCGGCAAAGATGCCCCGCTTAACCATCAGCTCCTTTTCGCCCAAAACACGGATTTCCCTGCGTTCTTTGTCGTACAGGCGGACCGTACCTTTTCCGCAGACCAGCGTAGAGCCGTCCGGCAGACGCTCAGCCGCGCAGGCGCTGGACATCGGCAGGTTCCAGATCTCTTTACCGTTACGATCAAGTTCGTAAAGGATACCGTCCCCAATCGCCGGAATGAGATAGGTTCCCTCGGGGGTCTTGCGACAGAACCGGAACTGAGAGTGGCCAGTGACTCGGGTCGTCACTTCAATCCGCCGCACCTCTTTCCTGTTCTTGTCAAACTCGATGATCAGTCCCTTCGGCCCGGGACTGCAAGCGACCATGATTCCACCGTCGGGAAGAGGCTGGGCCACGGGAACTTCACCGCCGGGCTTCACGCGCCACAAAACCTCTCCGCCCTTTTTGCTAACCAGATCCGGCCGGATGATCTGAGCCTCTTGTCCGACTGCGGCCAGGATGGTGCCGTCAGCCAGCCAATGGGAGTCCTGCGGATGATTGCAAAGGTATTCCCACTCGACCGCCCCGTCACGAGTATTTATAATAACCAGCCGATTAGGCTCATGGTCGCTCACCAGCAACCGAGTGGGCAGATTTGTTTCCCCCAAACCAGCCGAGACCATCAACAGCATGATCAACGACAACAAACACTTTTGCATCTCGTATCCCCCTTGTTATGACGCGTCTTTATTAGATCATATTTTGGAATTGTTGTCAATGGGTGGAAACTGTGTTTCGACATTTAATTCCCGGCCCGTCAATTGACAAACTAAGTTAGACCCTCCGTATTCGGAAAGGTCTAACTTACT
>JBAXOG010000260.1:0-3414 GCA_037133395.1 bacterium
GCGAATTGAACTCGCTATGGGCGGCGTGATTGCAAACAACTCGGAACTGCGCCCTTCAACAAGTTGGATCAGCACCCGTACTTGACCTCTTTAATCAAATATGAGACTGTTTTCACTAAAGGACCAAAATGAAAAAAAGATGCACATGGTGTGGGGATGATCCGCTTTACGTTTCCTATCATGACACTGAATGGGGCGTACCGGTTCATGATGACCGGCGCTTGTTTGAATTTCTCGTCCTGGAAGGAGCCCAGGCCGGCCTGAGCTGGCTGACGATCCTAAAAAAGCGAGAAAACTACCGGAAGGCCTTTGAGAACTTCGAGATCGCGCGTGTCGCCCGCTATGGACAACCGGATATTGACCGCCTGCTTCTCGACCCCGGCATCGTGCGCAATCGCCTCAAAATCGAGTCCGCCATCAAGAATGCGCGAGGAGTGCTGGCCATTCAAAAGGAATACGAAACGTTCGATGCCTTTCTGTGGCGCTACGTCAATGGCAAGCCTCTTCAGAACAGTTGGAGATCCGTGGCTGATCTTCCCGCGACATCAACAGCGTCCGATCAGCTGAGCAAAGACTTGAAAAAGCGCGGCTTCAATTTTGTGGGCTCCACCATCTGCTACTCCCTCATGCAGGCCGTAGGCATGGTCAATGACCACTTTGTGGATTGTTTCCGTTATAAAGAAATACGATGCTGAACGAAGACTGCAAAGACATGTTACATTCTATATACGCCCAAAAGATTTAGTTGTCAATAAACGCGCATCCTGCAGGACAAAAGACCTGGCGGATGCCGAGACGCTCGAAGGTAAATAGAAAATGCACATGCAGGCTGACTATGAGAAGGACTAATTGACTGGGTGACGGATTGACTAATTGATCAAAAGCTTACGGACCACCATTTGTCACTCCCGTCAACCCAGTCCTAAACAGTCAATTCGTCACTCGGTCAATCAGTCAATTCGTCCTAAGTTATATTCTTTCGCGCCGAGGCGGCACGGGAGCGAGACGCGCCTCATTCTTGCTGAAACGTCAGAAGGAAGCCGCCGTTGGCGGAGAGGTCGAGCGCGATACGGACATCAGGCGCTTGGCCCGCGAAGGATTCTTCGATCAAGACCCCCTGCTCTTTTGCATTGGGGTCACGGATGACATCGACGGTGTAGGAGAGGGCGCGCAACTCCGCTGGCATACGCAACCAGAGGTCTTCGAAGCGGACTGTCAGCGTGCGGCTCTCGCCCGTCACTCCGCACACGCGCCAGGACGCGCCACGCCGTTGCGCCACAACAGCAAAAACCCCTGGCTCGCCACGAATCATCCAGAAATCATCAATGGCGACATCGCGTTCAATCACACACAAGTAAGCCTTGCAGAAGGCAGGCGTGAGGCAAGCATCAAAGGTAGGTACAGGAACGTCACCGGCAACAAAAGGAACGAGATCAAAGAGGGACTGACAGCCCTGCTTCCCGTTTTGGATAGACCAGCTTTCAAGGGGGGCAACCTCGAAGCGTTTCACGGCTAAGTCGCCTGGACGATCAACGACAGCCATCTTCAACGGCCCGCCAGTCCGCTGCCATTCAGCAACCAGCTTGCCACTCGGCGCAAAAAAGATTCGTGTAGTGCACCCTTTTAGCACATGTCACCTCATCCCATAAACAAAACCCACAAAAGACAACATATTTTTTGTGCCTTTTGTGGATTCTGTGTTTCCAAAAAATGCTACAATTGCAGGTTGCCGAAGGCATCGCCCAGGGAACCGAAACTGCCACTCGGCTGACTCGACAACCAAGTCGAGACCTCTTTGTTATCCCCGTCAGGCGTGTTGTGGCGGTTCTCCCACTTCGCAGGGAGGGTCAAGGAAATACGGTCGCCTTCAATCGATTTAACCACGACTTCAATCTTGGTGGAGGGAGGGAATTGGCGTTCCATTTTTGCGACCGGATTACCGCCCTTGGGCGTATCGGTTTCGCTGATATGCAAAAGCCCGGTCTTCTCTTCCGACAGACGAACAAAAATGCCAAACGGCTGAATAGACTCAATAATACCTTCAACCTTTACGCCTTCGGCTAACTCGCCCGGCTTCAAGGCTTGAACGCGCTCATCCACCAGTACCAGACTGAAACGATGACGTTCAATATCAATGCTATCTACCTTCAACAAAATTTCTTGTCCTTCGGTGACAGCTTCGCGTGCGGACATAATCCGACGTCCATTGCCAAGCTTACCAATCGGAATCAACCCTTCCACGCCCGGGATCATCTGTGCAAACGCGCCGAAGCGTTCGAGCTTCGTGATCTTACCCATAAAGGTGGTCCCCTGCGGGAACTTGATCACCGCATCAGCCCAAGGATCGCCCTGTGCGCCGCGCAAGCTCAAGGAGATACGATTGCGTTCCCAATCCAAGTCCTTGATCTGAACCTCAATCTTGTCGCCGACCTTCACAACATCTTCCGGCTTCACATCGCGGGCCCAGGCGATTTCCTTCAGAGGAATCAGACCTTCAACACCGCCAAGATCAACAAAGACACCAAACTCGACTATACGCGTCACGGTTCCGTTCGCCACCATGCCCACCGTTAAATCTTCAACCAACTCCTGACGCTGAGCTGCGCGATCCTTCTCGAGCAAGTCACGACGGCTCAAAATGATATTTTCGCCACGGCCGTCATCGCCATATTCGGTAACGAGGAACATGAACTTCTCCCCGGTATACACAGCACCCTCCTGACGGAAGAGACTGATCTGAGAGAAGGGGCAGAAGCCGCGCTTGCCGGCCACGGTCACTTCGTAGCCACCCTTGACTTCTTTCTCAACCGTACCCTCAATCGGCATTTGTTTCTCGAAGGCTTCCGTCAGCGAACGATCTACAACCGTCTTGGAGTTGCTACCAGCGGAAAAGAGAAATGCGCTATCCTTCATACCGGCGAAGACGACATCAACTGTATCACCCACCGCGCAACGCATCGTTCCATCTTCATTCATCATGTCGGCCGGCGCAACAAGTCCTTCATGCTTGGCGTTCACATCTAATACCACAAATTGATTGGTAATGTTGATGACAACACCTTTGACGCGATCGCCCGGATTGAATCCGCTCTTGTACTTGGTCAATTGCGCGTTAAGCATTGATTCGAAATCCATCATCGCTGCTGATCTCTTCATGTCCATAATTACTCGCCTTATTCGTTGCTGGTCCTCTACAATCACCCAATTTCCTGAATTGGAAATGGTTATCGTAGTGTTTCCCGCCATTGGAGGTCAAGCGCAAAGGCGACAAAGGGTGTGATTCATTTTAGTGGAAATGAATCACACCAAGTAGGAAGTAGTAGGGAGGAAGGAGGAGTAAAGAGTCAATAAAAATAGGTTTTTTCAGAAAGAACACCCTTTTAAACAAGTCTTGAAAGTGTGTCTTCATCCAAG
>JBAXOG010000261.1:0-3301 GCA_037133395.1 bacterium
GAAAAGCGTCCGCCTCCCCAGCCCGCGGGTTGTGATATGGTACCAGCCGCCTGGCCTGTGATGTCTCAAATGTCTTGGCATGTAGGTACTTTAGCAGAACCGTCTTGCCAAAGCAATCTCAATTGTAGAATGTGGAACTACGACCCCTAGTCCTTTCCACGCCAGCCAATGAGATGAAACCCGGCGCGGGTGTCGGTAAAAGTTTTCTCGCGAAACCAGCGGTCCCAAAAACCCGTTTCTACATTGACGGCGCTTGGTATGACAGCGACGGCACTTTCATCAGCAGGAACAAACCCGCGACCAGCCTCCGCAACCGCTCAGGCGGCGAGGAGAAGCTTTACAAGTGGGTGCTCGGTGAGACCAAAAACGGAAAACATTGCGCTGACTGCGAAGATAGGGCTGGCAAGGTCAAGTCAATCGCAGAGTGGAAAGCCATGAGCAAACCGAAATGCAAATGCAAGTGTAGTCTGGTGCCGGTTACAGCACGTTCATAAGAGCCGTAAAACGAGACTAAAAGTGCTAAAGTCCAATCAGCATACATAAATAGACTTTAAACAATCTGTAACTTTTCAGTTTCGGAAGGCTAATTATTGCCAGCCGCCCGAGCCGTCCGATATCTGTTTCTGTTGCTCACACCTAAAGACAAGCAAAGATTATTGTATCTTTTTACACTTCATGAGGATATTACCATCTTTATCGAACCGCTCCATTTCATCCCACAACCAGTCGTTTCCACTTGCCCATTTTTGATTCTCTTTGTACAACATCTTCGTTTTCTTACTTTTTATGACATCGTCAACTTCTGCCTTGTACCACTTCGCAGTCCGAGACCCAAGTTCTTCAAGACCCTCATAATTCTCAAATCTATCCACCTCAATATTTACACCAGGGGTATCGTCTTTCTTTTCCTTTTTTAGATATTTGATGCCTAACCCTGATTTATCCCGTTGTCCTTCGCAACTTCCTTTTGTAAACCCGAGTTGCGGCGGTCTAGCACAAAGAAAAGGGAAAGGAATCTCATACTTAGTGATACTATCAATAAAACTACTGTTGTCATCTTCACGTCGAGTAATTATTTTAATTCCTTCCGAAAGAAAATCAATATATGAGTAATATACGCCCTGATGTATTAATTTCATATTTCCGTCAACTTCGTCTAGCCTTAAAACGATTCGCTGCTTTCCAATATGTTCCCTTTGGGCGATAACAGTGACATTGACATAGCAAGTATTGAAATGCGCCTCGCTGGTCGGATGTCGAAATACTTCGATTGCTGCAGCAGACAGGTTGCCAATATACCCGCTTTTAGGAACCATGATCTTGTAAACTTTGCTCTGATTGACCTGATAAACGATATTCGTCTGGCTATCTTGCTTCTCCGAGGTTGCCTCGGAAGCACAACACGTCAAAAGCGACATGCTTAAACAAAATCCAATCAAACGTGTTCTCTGTTGTTTTCTCATGCTAACTAACCTCCTCTTATGGTGTTGATAAAGGGACAATCGTTCGAATCGTTGTGTAATCCAAGTTTCCTTGCCAATAAGTTCCGACAGATGTCATGGTCTGCGGAATCCAGACTCTATCCGGTGTCCTGTGGTATTCATCCGGTGCCCTGGGATCATCGAGCTTCCAGTCTGTCGCAGACGAATCAGCGGCTACTCCATTTTCATCATAATTTAATGTATACCAATAATAAAGAGAAACGGGACCTCCGCTCCAATACTTGACCTGGCACTTTATCTCGACGACCTTCTCATCTGTCTGCCCAGGGTTCTCACTATAATCAGCTTCGGTGATCTCGTAAACGGGGTAATTCCAAACCTTGTCACGGCCAGTCACGGTGTTGTCGTTATAAACGTCACAAGCAAACATCTTGTCATTTCCCAGTATTTGTTCCTCCATGAAGCTGTGCCAGAGATGTGGTCTCACGTCCCAATCACTATAGTCTGACATGAGATAGCCATGGTAGAGCGCGACCAGCAGGCCTTTTTTGAGTTCAGGTGAAAATGAATACGCTGTATTCGGGACATTGTAGGTCGTTGCAGGCTCGTCTTCGCAAATAATTGCGGCCGATGCCATGTCACAATGTCCGAACCAGGATACATCCAGACTATTGCCGCTCGCCCATACGTTGACATTAACAAAGGGATCCCATCCTGTCCATATATTGTTGTCGTTGTCGGCATTATCAAAGTCATATCCGATAGTACGCTCAGCATCGGCTTCCAGAAGTAAGTTCGAATTGGCGTAATGACCAGCTTCCCAGATCACCAGGTTTCGCTTTTCGATGGAAAGAGCCGCGCTGTTAAAGGCTGCGTCGTATATTTCAAGTGCGCCGCCCGCATCGTAAAGATTCGGAGACTGTTCATCCGCCATGGAAAACCACGGGCATGTCCAAGGGTCTTTTGAGACTGTCTTTGATTGTGTAAAAGTCGCCTTTGTTTCCTGATTGTAATTTCTAAGGACTCTAAAATAGAACCATTTGAACTGATTCGTAGGAACAATGTATTCACACGGGAACCCTTGCGCTATTCGATTGGCAGCGAATTCCCCATTTGCTATATTCTTTGCAGTCAGGGAATCAAGATCAGAGCCGTCGGTATAGAAGAGTTCACAATCTGTATATTCCAGTTTAAGTTTCCCTCCCCATTTTGTCGGCACGTACACTTTCCCGACAGTAAAATCCCTGAAAAGGGAACTGCTCCCTAGCGGAAGTTTCTTCATATCGGAGGCGGTAAACTTCTGCTCGCCGTCGCATGAAAGGGTATACATCTGTTCTGAATAAGTTGCATAGCTATGCGTGACCCTGCCGACCCCGCCGCTTGTGCAAAGCAGATAAGCCTGAACGTAGCCGTTCGTGTCACAGTAGGTGTCGCGCCAATCGCCGAGGTTCTGGGTGTATGTGAGCTGATCCGGAGATACCAGCAGATCGTCGGATTGCATGACGCGGTTGTAGACGTAAAGCTGCGGCGCAGGTGTGCCGCTCTCAACGGTGACGGATAGCGTGACCTCTCCCGTATCGGACGGCAGTTTGACGCCTGTCCATAGCGTAAGCGCATTGGTAATGCCGCATCCTACAAACCAGTTGCTGACGCTGTGTCCTGTATCCGTGGGATAGACGGATGTCCCGAGGACGGTATAACTCTGCTGGATATAGGTATCCTTGAGGTAGACAGTCAGGACCTCCGCCGCAAAGTTAGTGCTTGGGAGGATGCCGGTGACAGCGAACGAACCGTTGGTATAGAGTGACGACGGCGCGACGTTAATGTTTCCTGTCTGCCGGAAGACATAAGCGGAAAGG
>JBAXOG010000262.1:0-3155 GCA_037133395.1 bacterium
TGCCAATCATAGGTGCTGGAATGTTTCTGGCGTAACCTATGGGATGCTAGTGATAATTTGAGTTGTTTTCCGTGAAGATCCGTGTGTTCCGTGGGAAAATCAGGGTCTGCAATCACTTGCTTCACTTGCTTTGTTCAGAAAATCCAAGACGATTCTAAAAGAAAAAGCCGTGATCTGCGACATGGACAAATATGTTGACTATTTTGCTCCCAGAGCATAACATAAAAAAAGTATGTACTGGATCAATAATGTCGCACACATGGGATGCTCATGAAATAAAGGTGCCATAATATGCCTACTCTCCATAAGAATAAAAACCCTTTACTACCATACGTCGGCTTATCGGACACGTCAAACCTTCGAAGACAGGCTGAAAAAAAAGCAGCCTTGTCGCCAAAAACCATCACGCACCTAACACTTGAAGATGCTCAGCTAATGGTCCACGAACTGGATATCCATCAGATTCAGCTGGAGATGCAAAACGAAGAATTGCGCCAGATTCAGGCTGAGCTTCATGCCTCACGTGTGCGTTATTTTGACCTCTACGACCTCGCGCCGGCGGGGTATCTCACGCTCGGCAAAAACGGCTTGATCCAGGAGGCCAACCTCTGCGCGGCAACTCTTCTGGGGGGGGCTCGTGGCGAGCTGGTCGGGCGACCCATCTCAAAGTTCCTCCGCAAAAGCGATCAAGATGGCTACTACTTGATTCATAAACAGCTCTTTGCGACTGGCGAGCCGCAGACGTGCGAGCTGCGGATGGTCAAGAGCGACGGTTCGCCTTTCTGGGGTCAGCTATCGGCAACCGTTGCCCGGAACGCGGACAATGCGCCAGTTTGCCGGATTGTGCTGATTGACATCACTGAGCGCAAGCAGGCGGAGGAACGGTTGCGGGAGCAGGAAGAGAACTACCGCACGCTGGCAGACTCCGGCATGGCGTTGATCTGGACCTCCCGCACCGACAAAAAATGCGATTACTTCAACCAGATATGGCTGAGGTTTACTGGCAGAACTCTCGAACAGGAGTTTGGCGACGGATGGGCCGATGGAGTGCATCCGGATGATCTGGCACGCAGTTTTAAAATCTACACCGAAGCCTTTGACCGGCGCGAGCCCTTTAGCATGGACTACCGTCTGCGCCGCCACGATGGCGAGTTCCGCTGGATTCTGGATGAAGGCACCCCGCGCCACGACAGCCGGGGAAACTTCCTCGGCTACATTGGCCATTGCCTGGACATCACCGAGCGCAAGGAGGTGTCGGAGGCTCTGCAGGAGAGCGAAGAGCGCTTCACCCGGCTTGCCGAACAGACCGGCACCTTCTTCTGGGATGTCGACGCCCAAGGGCTCTTTACATATGCCAGCCCTGTGGCCGAAAAGGTCCTGGGCTACCGCCTGGATGAAATGATTGGCCGGATGCACTTCTTCGATTTTCATCCCGAATCCGGCCGAGAGGCGTTCAAGGCAGAGGCCTTCGCGATCTTCCAGCGGAAGGACGCTTTCACGGACTTTGTCAATGTCGCGCAGACCAAAGATGGCCGCGCCGTGTGGCTCTCCACCACGGGGCAGCCCATCCTGAACGTGGACGGAAGTTTGCGGGGCTACCGAGGTTCCGACATCGACATTACCGAGCGCAAGCGTTTGCAAGAAGAACTGATGAAACTGGACAAGCTCCAGAGTATCGGCACGCTGGCGGGCGGCATCGCGCACGATTTCAACAACATCCTGCAGGGGCTGTACGGAAACATCTCCCTGGCCGTGGAAGATCTCGCAGAAACACATCCTAGCTACGAACTCCTCGAAGAGGCTGGAAAATCTATGACCCGTGCAGTCCGGCTGACCAAGCAGCTGCTGACCTTCGCCAAGGGCGGAGATCCGGTCAAGGCAAGAGTAAATCTGGGGGCTACGGTCGAGGATGTCGTGCGTTTCGACCTCGCCGGTAGCAATGTGCGCCTTGTTTATCATCCTGTCGAAAACCTGTGGCCGATTGACGCGGACGAGGGGCAGATTCATCAGGTCGTCTCAAACCTCGTCATCAACGCCCGTCAGGCCATGCCCAAGGGCGGGCATCTGTATATAACTCTGGAGAACGCGGACCTTCCGGCTGCGGCTGTGCCCTCGCTCAAGCAGGGGCGGTACATCCGGATCATTTTTCGTGACGAGGGATGCGGTATCGAACCCAAGTTGATCGATAATATCTTCGACCCTTACTTCTCAACCAAGTCGACCGGCAATGGCTTGGGTTTGACGACAGTCTGGTCCATCATCAGTAAGCACGGTGGCCACATCGATGTTATTTCCGAGTTCGGAAAAGGTGCAACCTTCACGATCTACCTGCCTGCTTCCGCGGCACTACAGTCGGCTGAAACCAAGCAGCATCCTGTAGGTGAATGCCTAGTACCGGCCCGACCCGCCAAGATCCTCGTGATGGACGACGACAACGCGGTCAGCAAATTTCTCGTCTGCTTGCTCACGCCTTGCGGACACACCGTCGTTACCGCCCCCAACGGACAGGAGACCATCGCGCTGTATAAACAGGCGCTGGAGGCCGGGGAGCCTTTCGATGCTGTCATCATGGACCTGACCATCCCTGGTGGCCCCGGCGGCGAAGAGACACTAAAAGACCTTCTGGTTCTTGATCCGAATGTCCGAGCCATTGTCAGCAGCGGCTACGCCGATGATCCTGTGATGGCCAACCCCGCAACATACGGGTTTAAGTGCACCATTGCCAAACCCTACACCGGCCCAGCGTTGCGTGAAGCCGTGGCGCGGGTCTTGACCTGACGGTGGATGTTCGATGGTCTGTATTTATTCGTGCCTTTCGCGTAATTCGGATGACGAATCAGTTGGATCATCTGATAACGCGTCGTATACACTGATGACATTTTTTTTGTTCATGGATCCTTGTAGAGTTATGAGGGAACACCCAAGAGCACTACATTTTAATTTCTATGGGCAGCTCACTACTGTCCGTTTAAAAACCCCAGTAAATAGGGCTCTTCGCGCATACCGGGGCTTTCGGAGAGGGACTGATTTTCCGAAAACACTTAAAAAAAATTCCTTGCCATTCCCTCGGGATGGCAAGGCTGTAGCAGTTTAGGCTGTAGGCTATTAGGTGAAACGCTAAGAAAACTAAACTTAAATTCCAACACTGACTCAAC
>JBAXOG010000263.1:0-3129 GCA_037133395.1 bacterium
TTCGGCATTCGCCGAATGGTTACGGATACGTAACGAGTCGTTATTGCCTTATTGCGTTATTGCCTTATTGACTTATACCACTGTCGAAAAGTCTTTAGACCCTATTAAGGGCATAAGATACACGGGAGGGGCATCCGGCCGCCACCGGACGTGCCTTGGACGAGCAGATCCGCCTACGCCATAGGCTACGGCGATACAGGCGCTCGTTCTTCCCGAGGGCACTTTCTTCCACCATTCCATTATTCCATTCGTGTGTTTCGTGCTTGTCCGCCGTAGACGTATTCGCGAAGGCGGATATTTCGGATGCTAAAAAAATATTTTGACCGGATTGACAAGTTTCTCTTGAGAACTTTTCCTCTCTAAATCTATGTTCATCCGTGGCTAGAAACGTCCAAGTTACCAAAGACTGGAAGCAAGTGACGCTCATAGATATTGTCCGTCACTTGACGCGAAACCACGGCTTCGTTTGACTTCACGGCATCGAGGTACCGGCTTCCCATTTTCGCTGCCACCTTGAACGAAACATGCAAAAACTGTCTGAAATCAGGGTTAAAACGCGGATTACTCTGTACATGCTGAAGTGCGCTGACAAAATGTTCGGCATCCCACGCCTCGATGTCACTGATACGCGGCAGCCGTTCCTTCCGGATGTCAATCACCGTCGCGTAGGGCGCGCACAACTCATCAAAGCGTGGTAACGCGCTGACATAGATTTCTTTGGCGACAGCCAGACCTTCTCCTCCAGCAGCAGCCAACCCCACCACCTCTTCCAACCAGGTGGTGCCGGCCGTCTTGAGATGAACCCCTACTCCTCTCGTCCTCAGCGTCTCTGCCACATACGGATAAAGCGAGAACTTGTCACTGCCAGAATGGATGCTGAGTTTCAGGCTCTCGGGTAAACCGAACCGCCGCGCGGCATATCGGACGACACAGGCATCGGCATCAAACTCGCGTCCGAACACCTCTGGATCACCCACATAATCAACTCCTTTGTTAAACCGTCCGGTAAACTTAGGTGCGATCGTCTGCGCGGGGATCTTCTCCTCGGCGATAGCCGCCAGGATCACCAACAATATCATTGGGGACTGAGGTTGCAAGGTCTCGTCCATGGAGACCTCGGTGACAAAATCGGCCGACCCCTTCTTCTCAACGATGTGTCGGTAGAGCTTCCCTGCCTGCCGGATAGCGAACAGTGTTTTGGATGCGATTTCGGTCAGCGCAAATCGGGTCAGTATCACGGGTTCGATGAGTCCTTCAACTTTGTGGCTGCCGCATAACTTCTCGTGCCTCATGACAAAATCGGCAACATCAACCCAATCCGGTGGAACCCCCATAAAGTCCGCCACATCCAGCGTGAAGAAATCCGATGCGGCAAGAAAGGCATCTACGTTCTTGAGGCTGATGTGATCGGCATCCACATAATAGGGCAAGGTCCATTTTGCGTCGCGTGCAGCAGCATCTGCCTCGCACCGCACGGTCTCGGGCTGCGTACCGATAATGGTGTGCTCGCGATTGGACTTGTTCCAGACCGGCGACACCTTCACATTGCGTTCATCCAACAGCCTCTGAAAGGCTTTGATTTGCGCTCGTCCCTGTTGCCCGAAGCGGTCGCCCACTCCCATCGAATACGTTGTCAGTTGTTTTATTTTTTTGTTCATTGATTTTCCTGTGACTTCAAAATGGAATGTTGGAAAAGTGGAATGATAAACTTAGATGCCTTGCTGGGCGAATAGGCGTCCCCGCCTGTTCACTGGTCCGGCAGTTGACGGACCAGCATAAGCATCCAGCCTCGGGTACAGGCGAGGACGCCTATACGCCCAAACTTACTACTATCCATACGAAATAAGTTAACCCTTCGTTAATTCACCATCAGTTAGCGTCGGGCGTGTCCTAGAAAATACTAATCATTGTCCCAGGATACGCATAGTAAAGCACGATTGTGTTGCCGACTGTTAAAACTCTCCAGCGATCCGGAAGATTGAGCGCCGTCAGCGATCCGCTCACCGCACCGCCTGCCGTCATGAGCGTGTACCGCTTGCTACGGCTCAGCAACGAGGTGTTCACGATCTCGAGCGAAGCCCCTGTCGACAGCGTGATGGTGCCACCCGCGGTCACCGTGTCGTTCGTGGATGCAGTCACATCCACCAACAGCTTGCCTGAAAGCGTGAAGTTGTTATTCGCCGCAACCGTGCCGATTGTTCCGCTGCCGGCCGGCGAGAGCACGCCGTTGGTCGTGACGCCGAGGTTATAGAACCCGAGACCTGCGCCGAAGCTGATCTTCGAAGGATCGTCGGTGGTGACCGTGCCCGCCTGCGTCCCGGTCAGCGTCAGCGTGCCTGCGCCAGTCTTGGTCAGCACCGTGCCAGACGCGAGGTTGTTCGTCAGCGTGAAGCTGTTGCCCGCATCCGCGATCTCCACGCCACCGCCCGCGCTCGTGAAGGTGAGTGGCGTGGCGCCAAACGAATTGAACGTCGTGCCGCTGATCCGCAACGTGCCACCTGCAAAGGTGACCTTGGCGTACGCACCGCCGATGTTGTTCGTGCTCGACACGCTCAGCACGCCGTTGCTCAGAATCGTACCGTTGCCATAACTGTTGATGCCGGTCAAGGTCTGCGTGCCAGTGCCGACTTTAATCAAGCCCAAGGTAGCACTCTGTATATAGCCGCTATAACTTGCGCTCGCATCACCGTGACCCAGCGTCAGAGTAATCGCCGACCCCCATGAACTGTTCACTACACCGCCGGCATTCATCGGCGAGCTGGCAAGCCCGTTGATTTTTACTGCCGCACCTCCTAAATCAAAATTCCCGCCACTGTTCACAACCAGGTTACCTTTCCCTACGCCATAGGGAATCGCCGAATAACATTTGAGCTGAACTCCGTTCATCACCGTGTCGCCGCTGTACGTGTTAGGGCCATAGATAAACAAACTGCCAGCGCCCGTGATGGTTAAACCGACGGGCGTTGCCCCGTTGTCAACAATGTTGAACGATAAGCCAACTTCTGCGCCGGCCTGGTTAATGATCAAGTCCGCCCCGCCGGAGGTCATAATTCCGGAAGGGGTATTCCATCCGGCGGACTTGAGGACAACACCTCCGTTCCCGACAACAACCGTTTTGCTCCCGAAGGC
>JBAXOG010000264.1:0-3122 GCA_037133395.1 bacterium
GAACTCCTCGGCGCTCTTCCCCGTGAATCCTATCGTGAATAAATGGATCATGTATACTCCTTGTGTGTGAACCTGAGAGACGGGCGACCCTACCTCATTTATCCGGACGGAAGAGCCACAGGATAGCAGCGGCATCATTTTCCTTCCCGACTAAGAGATCCAGAGAATCGCGAAGTCTGCGTTGCTGCCTTCCTGTGAAGTTCCTGTCAACCCAGTCAAGCATCAGCAGGGAAAACGCCTTCAGCCGTGGGTCATCCTGATTGACCTTAATCTCGGTGTGCTTGCCTAGCAGTTTTTTCAGCTCTTCGAACCCCCTGCCATCGTACGTCTTCAGATAGAACTCTATCGGGGTGCCCCAGCACCAGGGTGTACGCCGCAACTCCATGTATTTGCCATCACGATCATGGACCATCACCTTTACCGTCCCGCCGTCCTCAAACGACGCAGCCCAGTCAATCTCGACAGGACTCGCCATTCCAAGTGCCTCTGCGGCAGACTCCAGTGTCATCGCACGGGAATATGAAGGCAACATCTCTGGCGCCGTGAGTGACGTCACTTCAATTTCATTCGAAGTTCGACAGCCAGCGAGCATCAGGCTTGAGGCCAGGATAATGAGTGCGTTCTTCATTTGAGTTTGAGTCAAAGCTTAATGGAGGTCCGTTTTCACTTGCTAACGGACGAACTAAAGTTGTATTTAGTTTCTCCGTTTTGAGCACATAAAGCAAGCTGGATATTTCAACGTATCACGAGATGCGTTCCTGCACGGGTTTTGTCTATTGATAACCCCTGTTCACAGCCATGCACTTTCGCCTCCAGAACGGTCTATCAAAAATAGTTCCTAAAAGGGATTGACTATTTTTCGAACCGTATCATAATGAGTAACTTAACATAGGTAAAGAGATGTCTAGTTGTTACGTCAAGGTGGCGTGCGGTTTATTTCTTTACTTTATGGAATGCTAGCGAAACATGGTATAGCATTTAATGCATTGCTTAGGGATAAACGATGAACAGATTAATAGCTATGGGATTGATGGTTTCCGGTATTCTGATCTATACTGGGTGTTCGACTTCGCGTGTACATTTTGAGGAGCCTTTAGGAGCTAAACTTTATCTTCAGCCTTCTTTGGGTGAAGACAAAGGACACACGTTTCCGGTTGCGCTGAACTTAGAACCGACGGATTATTGGTTACAACTCTTTTTCCGTGGACGCGGAGACCCCATTCAAATGGTTTTGCCGGACGGTACAAAGCTAAAGGGCGACCTTTATGTCTTTTCTGCTAGAATGAATCAACTTGAGAGTCTTGCGCTGGTCAAATTCCGGCTGACGGACGAGCAGATAACGAAGCTACGTGCCGGCTATGCGGTTACTGTCATAGGGTATTCCGCCGCTTCGCGCCCCGTATACAGGATCAATCTCGGACTGGATAGATGAGAACTATTATTGGCCTTGCCGCCTTGTTTCTTGTTGCCCTGCTTGTTGGTTGTGCCACCTGTTCCCTTCAAGTTGAGACGGTAGGCACCATACGCAATGAAGCTATACTTCATTATGCTTATGGGGAGACCTTGTTTAACATTGCTGCTTCCCCCTGTGATGTTGCCATAGCAAGGCCAATTTCGTTTATGTCCGTTCAGATTGCCTCGTCAAAATCATCTATTTTTTTGTCACAAGGCAAGCAGGTCGATGACACAAGCGAGTCCAATCTGGCGACACTGAGTGTTGGTACGCAGACCTGGAAAAGTGACAGGACAACGTATATAGGACAGCGTAGTGTTACGGCACGCATGGGTCAGGGTGATGCCAAATCATCGAGAAGTTTGAAGACAACAAAAAGCATGTCTGGCTCACGGGATCAGAGCTCTAGTCAAATGCAAACAGCTCTTGCTGGACAAGAGTACACAACAGATGTCCAGGGAAATACACAGCAACAAACTGCACAGTCTCAGGTTGCTTCCGAAAACACATTCGCATCTCTTCGCTCATCAACTTATAGTGGCATGGACAATGCCGAAGATGTGGCGGGATTCAATAAGCACTCATCTGCAAATACTTTTTCGAGATTCGCCATTATTGGTGCTGACTTATATTGGGAGCCAATGGTTCCTGCAGTCAGAAAATGGGCAACCAGAACGCATATTATACCTGGAGATAAATTTGAATATGTCGTGGAAATAATCAACAATTCTCCTATTGATTTATCCATTGTCCAAATAGAAGAAACACTTGACCCCCGCTTGGTTGCTGATTTCACTGAAGTGAAGACAAGCCCGAAGTATGCAATAAAATTGGAGATGGCTGATAAAGGTTTCCGTGTCAATATTTTATCCGGCTTGAAACGAGGGAAGATTGTACGTGTTCAGATACCAGTTATGCTCCGATTGCCCAATTGAGAGTTAAGGCCTGATCATTATTTGCCGAATACTCTGACCCAACGACAGCACGAGTCCCAAGATTCTGGATCAGGCCGGTGTCGGCCAAAGTTCCATCCAAAATACCCCCAAAAGCTTTTAAAGAAACTAAAACATGAAGACACATATATTAAGAATTCACGGATTTACGTTCAGTTGTATTGTTTCCCTTTTGTTGCCATGGGGGTGCTTCTGCGGGGAGGATGTCACCTCTTCTCCGCAGAAGGTGCCCCTCGACATTCTGATCGGGCGGTTCAACCGTGTCGAAGAAAAGGGAGTCGCCTACGACAAAGCGCATCCGCCTTCCGACAACTGGGGTGGATGGACCGCATTGGCCTGCCAGTTGGTGAACACAATGAGCAAACAAGGTGGGCGCGATGCCCTCCCTTTTCTTGAGGAAAAAAGCTTGTCATCAAGCACCTGCAAATCAGTTCGCAGGCGCACCGCACTGTCCTACGCCAATCTCGCAACGGCTGAGGAGTGCGCTACGTTCCTGCCGAAAATCCTGAAGATAGACGACGAAGATAAAACGATCATCAGTTGGCGTTCTGATGTAACCCCTGCGTGCCTGAACAAAATTGAAGCCGCTATCGCCAAAAACGAAATGTCAAAGGATACGTTGGCTCGGCTAGTGGATGCCTTTGTGACGTACACGCAGTCGGCTTATTATTCGAACGAAGCCGCTTTGATCGATAATTTTCTGCTCAAGCATTGTG
>JBAXOG010000265.1:0-3120 GCA_037133395.1 bacterium
CTTTCCTCAAGCCAGGTATTTTGCAACCCGTGATGCTGTGAGTTTCAGCATAAACTATCGCCTGGTGAAGGCGGATGGTCCCGGAGTTGCTGATTGTCTTGCCGATTGTAAATCGGCCATTCGTTACATAAGGGCACATGCCGATGAGCTGGGTATCGATCCGGACAAAGTCATTCCAAAGTTCGGAGGGGTTGAAGGCGCAGGAACCTGGACTGGTGATTCCGTTCTCCACCACGATCGACTTTGCGCGTAATGTCTTCGGCTGGCCGCTGGCCGGCAACGACAATGCGTTTGACTCGTCGTACTACGCGACCAAGATCAACAAGGTAGGGGTCCTGTTCGTCGGCTACAATAACACGACCAACAGCAGCAGCGTGGCTCTTGGTAACGAACCGCGCATCTACCTGATTCCTGTGGGCAATGACGTGATGCGCTCGCCGGGTAGCAACGGCGGCGACTTACTGTCGTATAACGTGGTCGATCAAGTCGTGCCGCTGCCGTTCCCCCTAAGCAACTCCTCCCTCGACGAGCCTGACTGGACTACGATCTACAATGCGTACACTGGCAACGGTGATCCGCTGGCCTCGATTCGCCGCTATCCATCGCTGCGGGCTTATCATGACCATGGCTCCTTCTCTCAGGACGACATGCTCTCCAACACCCGCCTCGTAGGGCGCTCGGTCTGGAACACCCGCTGGTTGCTAATCATCCCAGCAGGCACGCTTGCGGCGGACCGCGATTTCGCGCTCCAAACGCTGATTTACGGGGCCGACCTCAACAAGGACGGCAAGCTGGAGCAATCTGGCATCCAGGATATTCAAATCGGGTTCCAAACCTATTCCAATTCCGGCAACTGAGTAAGCAAAAGAAAAAGAGGGACGTATGAAACTGAGTGCACAGAGCATGGGGTTGCTGATTCTGATGGTGGTGTCTGTCCAGGCGGCGATTGTTGTGCCGCTTCCGCCGTTTACAGTGTATGGCAAGGTGCGTAACTGGAACGGGCGTGCCTTTTCGGGGAGTGACGCCGCGACAGTCATTGTCAAGGTCAAAGGGGTCGAGGTAAGCCGGTGTAACGCCCAATCAGGGAGCTACCCGGCCTTGAATTACCGCGTCCAGATACCGATGGCCAACAGCAAAATGGCAGGGCGGGGCGAGGTTGGCGATCCGATCACGTTTGAGATCTACTACGACGGCCAGATGCACGCGGTGGCGGCCGGCAAGTTGGCGCCAACTGTTGTAAGGCCGGCTGGCACCCTTTGCTGTGATCTCATTGTCGGCACAGACTCTGACAGCGACGGCCTGCCAGACGAATATGAATCCCTGCTGATGTATTACTATGATGCAGCTGGCAGAGGATCGAATCTGGAGGATATTAAGCCGGGCGACGACTTCGACGGTGACGGCTATTCCAATCTCCAAGAGTTCCAAGCTGGAACAATTCCGGTGGAGAAGGCAGATTTTTTAAAGATCACCGACTTTTCTATGTTGAAAAACGGTTTTCTGGCCCTCTCCTTCCTGTCGGCTCCGGGCCGAACCTACACCTTGCCCACGAAGAAGCACGCGAGCTCGAATGACTGGAGCACGGCGGCGTTTGCAACGTCCACGAACGAGGCGCCTGCGGAAACGCATTTCACAAGCGAACAAGACGCCAACATCACACTCTACTTGCTCCCGACCACGAATACACCTGCGTTATTCCGGCTGGAGGCGCAATGAGGATAAGGCCCCCAGTTTTGTTGGTTGTGCTTGCGTTCGTCCTTCCTCTTTTTTCGTATGCAACGGACAACAGTTGGACCAACCACGCCGGACATGCGCTGAAGGCGACACCTCAGTCGATCAGCGGAGAGAACGTGACGTTTGTGCGGGGTACCCCCGGCCAGACCGTGACCTATCCGCTTGCGGTCTTCCTGCCAGCGGAACAGGAGAGGTTGCGTTGTTGCTTAAAGGACCTGACGCTTCCCGAAGGACTTAAAGCCGCCCACGATTTCTCGGCCCGGATCATCACGCGCTCCCGCCTGCTCAAAGAAAACGGGAGCAAATCTGAAAAGGATTATCAGAAAGCCCTTGAAACAACCGCGTCTGCCTTTCGCGCTCAGGCGGCTCCGTTCATCGAGAAAAAGCAGCTTTCGAAAGAGAGGCTTGAGTACATTGTGCGGGAACTTGTGACGCCCCCAGAGAAGAAAGTACCAGCTTCAAAAGACGCACAGACACTAACCCAATGAAGACACGCTCTACACACGTGATCGCAGCCTGGGTGCTTTCAGCCCTGCTGTCGGCAGTCGCAGCCCGCGCCGCAACGGTGACGGTCGGAGACTATGCCGCGCTCACAAACGCCATCGCCGTGTGCGCAGACGGAGACACGATCAGCCTCACCACTAACATTACGGTGTACGCTGAACTCTCCATCACTACGAAGGGCCTAACCTTCGAGGGCAACCATCATACGATCTCCGTGCCGGTGCCGAGCCTCGACGAGTCGGGTGTTATGCACCGAAGCGCTCCTTCCGACTTCCGCGTGTTTTATGTCAGCTCCGGGGGCAGGACCAACACGATCCGCAACCTGACAATCAAGGGTGGAAGCCCGGCTAGCGAGGGAGGGGGAATCTCTAATGTCGGCGGTACACTGGTGCTGGAGGGCGTGACAGTAACCCAGTCGGGCGGACCCGACTATGGTGGCGGTGGTATAGCGAACGGCTCCGGTACGCTTTTCATGCGCGACTGTATGATCAGTCGTAATATAGCCAAGGACGGCGGGGGCTTTCACAACATCGGCGCAGGTGCCAAGATCTTCGTTGAACGCTGCACACTCAGCGATAACCGTTGCATGAGTGGCTGGGGGGGCGGGGCTGTCGAGAATGGGAGCGCGCTTTATGTCAACAACTCCACCTTCGCCGCCAACGAGTGTAACGAATTGGGCGGTGCCATCAACAACGTGGGGGGAATCGCGTATTTTGTCGGATGCACCTTTGTCGGCAACATGGCTTCCGGAAATCATGAGGGAGGGGCCATCGCCCACAACGGTGGCAACGTCACGCTGGTCAACTCCCTGTTTGCCTATAATTATCATAACAGCGATGGCACCTATCTGCTCAATGACATCACCAGTTACAGCGGCACCCC
>JBAXOG010000266.1:0-3047 GCA_037133395.1 bacterium
GATAGCAGTCCCGATTTTCGCTGCCTGCGCAACGTACTCCAACTCCAGTGCCTTGCGCTCAACGACATTTGTGACGGTTTCAATCAACCGTATCGTTTTCAACACGCTTAACGCCCGAGCCGCACCAGCCGCGCCAGTCGCTTCTGGAAAAACGCTTGGCATCGCCCCCGCGTCCGCGACTTTGCGGGTCATTTCACGGATCGCCTCTGGCTCGAACTCCGGCATCACAGGAATCGCTGTTTGGAATGGGGAAGCAGGCAAATCGAGGCCGTTGAAAAGCGTGGCTACAGGATCGTTCTTCCAGGCGTAACGCGCAGCCTGCGGCACGGGCACGTTCGGGCTGGAAACCACGACGCTGTCCTTGCCCGTGATTGAGGCCTTTGCCGGAAACCATTTGTCGTCTATGCCGCGAACCTCGAAGCCAGTCAGTTCGCCGCGCGCTTTCAGTCCTCCTGCGACGTGCGTGAAATGCAAGGTCAACGCGTTCCCCTGGCGTTCCATTGTAGAATAAACAGGCCCGGAGCACTCCAGCTTTTCGCCGTATGCTATGACCCTTGCGACAAGCCCGAGCCGCGTACCGATGAAATATTTGTTGGCTGGATGCAGGTTGGTTGGGTCGCCTTCGTCAAACGTGACGGCAAGGCCGACGTTGGGCAGGCGCTGCGAGGTGAGCAACTGCGCCTCGCGGATATGCGCCCACGAGTTGGTCGGATATTTTTCATACGCCGGCAACTGCGCGAGCATGACCGGCAGGTCTGCGCCCCACAGCCGCCGCCACTCGCGAATCAGGGCTGGCAGGCTGCGGTAATAGCCCATGTACTTGAACTCGTCATCCGCGTTCGACTCGCCCTGATACCACATCGCACCTCGTAACGGAAACGGTACGATCGGCGCGATCATGCCATTGTGCAGGCCGGATGCGAGTCGCCGTCCTGCAACCTTTTGCAACTCGTCACCGGAAAAGACGCGGCGAAGCTCGTCCGCACTGATCCATTGTTCGACCTGACTGCCGGCTTTGATGATGAAGATGAGTCCGACTGGAATTTTTTGGCTGGTGTGCACGGACTGTCCGAAGTAGTACGAAACCGCTGAGACGCTGCGCAGCGCGGAGGTGCGGATGCTGTTCCACGTCAGCGCCTCCTCCATCGCGTCATTCGGCAAGGGCGTCTCGCGGTGCAAGCCTGGCATCGCGACAGTGCGGAAATTCGGGTAATCGGTCTCCAGCAGCTCCTTGCGCCGCTCGGCTGGCGGCGCGTTGTCCTGCGGCGAGCCACCCATGTTGGACTGTCCGCCGCACAACCAGACATCGCCGACCACCACATTTGTGAAGGTCATTTTCTGTGCGGCGTCTGATGATGAAATCTCCAAGGTCCGGGACTCGCTGTTGGCCGGGAGCGCATCAAGGTTCACCGACCATTTTCCCGTGGCATCGGTTGTCGCTTTGCGCGTCTGGCTCGCGAACTGGACTGTTACGGCCTCACCCGGCTTGGCGCGTCCCCAGACTGGGAACGGCTTGTCGCGTTGCAGAACCATGTTGCTGTTGAACAGACTTCCGGCGCGGAATTCTTTGACGACCTGTTTCTCTCCGGGCCGGTAGGTGGTATAGACCATCGGCGTGGAGATCTTTTCGCCGATGAAAACCTTGATGCATTTGATCCCGATGGCCTCGCCGTCCTTCAAGCCGAGGAAGTCGAAACGTAACATCGTCAGCTGGTTCTTCCACGCAGGTAGCGATTTCATATCCAGCGTATATTCGGTGACGTCCGGCTTCAGATCAAACTCCACCGTCTTCTGCGCATTCGCGCGCGGCGAGACGTCCGTGGCAAAAAACAGCCGGCACTTCTTGGCAGGGCTGGTTTCCAGTTGAATCTGTACGACGTTCACTTGCTCTGCGGGTAGCATCAGTTCCTGCTTGGAGATGGACGGATTCCCCTTTGCAGAGGCGGTCAATTGCAGGCATTTGTCACGAACTGGCCAAGCGCCGTGAGGCAATGGACCATTACCTGTCCACGCCATCGCTTCACCATTGTTGCGAAACAGCCATACGTGACGCTCAGCCTCGTCGGCGGCTTGGCTGAGGGCGGGCAAGCCAAGAACAAGCAGCAGGGTGGCTCCCATTGTGGCAGAACAGTTTCTTATCATTTTATCAAGGGGGGCATTAGTCATCAAGGAATCTCCGGTTTTGTAAGGTTTGTTTCGATCTGGACCTTGTCATTGACAATGCCTTCGCTTGTTGCCGTGACTTGTACTGAGCTGGCCTGGTTGGAAAGCGATCGAATGATCAGCATGGCTTTTCCATAGAAGAGTTTTACCTGGTTCGTCTGGAAGGGATCGATGGATTGGGGGTTGCCATTGCCGACCCCGGCGATGGTGCCCGGACCGCTCAGGGCAAACTCCACCCTGTTGTCCGCCAGCGGGCAGAGGTTGCCGTCTTTGTCCACAGCCTCGACTAGGAGGTAGGAGAGATCTTCTCCGCTCGCCACGAGCGTGCTCCGGTCGGGCGTCAGCCGAATCTTCGCTGGCACACCGGCGGTCCGCATCGTTTGCTCGCCGATTTTCTGGCCATTTTTGTAAGCGACGGCCTTGAGTTCGCCCGGCTGGTAAGGGACATCCATCCAGCGCAGACGGTATTTATCGATGACCGCATAATAGGGGTCAAGATTGAATGTAGGAAGTCCCAGCGCTTTTTTGCGCCGTCCCAGGGATTTGCCGTTCAGAAAGAGTTCCGCCTCGTCCCCGCTGGTGTAAACGAACACCGGCACCGGTTTGCCGACGCGCTCCGGCCAGTTCCAGTGTGGCAGGATGTGGACAGTTGTTTTTTCCGGGGCCCAATGGGAACGGTAAAGATAGTAACGGTCTTTGGGAATGCCGACCAGATCAATTATTCCGAAGTAGGAACTGCGCGCCGTCTGTCCCGTGATGATCTTCCCCTCCTTAACCATCCCGCCGTCATAAGGAGTTGGCTCACCGAGGTAATCAAACCCAGTCCACACAAATTCTCCCGCGCAATATTTATCCTCCTCCAGTCGTTGAAATTCCACATCGGG
>JBAXOG010000267.1:0-3014 GCA_037133395.1 bacterium
CGACATTCGTCGAATGGTTTCCGCTATCGCTACAACGAGCCTTATTGCTCGAAGCGCATACGCTTGTTCCTTATTAAATTAGGAGTTAAACGTTCGCTAAAGCTTCCGGCGGTTCCGCCCCCGGCATAGAGCGCCGCCGCCATCATGATGCCTGCAGTTAATGTTTTATTCATTACGTTATCCTTTGTTGGATGTTGGATGTTACTGAGCCTTCTTCAAACCTTCCCACTTCACCACCCAGCTCCCGTCGTCGGGAAAACCGGGGGCGTGCTTGTCCGGACCGCCTTCCCAGCCGGCAGCCATCATCGCCACCGCCCAAAGCATGCCGCCGGTGCCGGGCAGATAGGGAGAAGAGCCCGCGTTGTTGAAGCCGTTGGCCAGGACAACATTGGTCGGCACGTCCAGCAACAGGGCATCCACCGCGTCCTTGGGCCGACCCAGCCGGGCTGCGGTCATTGCCATCATCGGGAAGTCACAGCCCCAGAACATCCACTGGCAACCTTCTTTCGTCTCGGTCCAGATCTTGTCGAACGACCGCGACATCGCCGCCTTGTCGATCTCATCGCCTCGCATGCAGCCGTAGGCCTCGAACCAGGCTGGACGCGGCAGGAACTTGCCTTTCCGCGTCGTGTACCGCGCCGGACAAATCGCTGTTTCCGCATCAACACACAGTCCGTCCACCACCGGCGGCTTCGCAAGCTTGGCGAGTACCTCGTCCCATTTGGCCTCGCGCGGCATTCCCAGTCGCTCGCGCCAAAGCTGGGCCGTGCGCAACCCGTAGAACCAGTAGGATAATTCGACGGTGGAATTCATGGTCTTGCGCCAGTCCGATGCTTCGGAGCCCGTCAGCAGCGGAGGCCCGAGCATGTAGCGGCCGCTCTTGTCATCGAACCACAAGTAATCAACCATGAACTCGCTGGTGAGTTGGACAATGTCCTTGAACTGCTCCAGCGTCTCCCGTGTCGGTTTCAAGCAGTACATCTCCTCGGCCCAATAGATCGCGTGTCCCATCTGGGTCATGCGGAGCGGCCCGGCATCGGAAGGCGACTCCCATTCGGAGGTGGACGCGATCATCTTCATCCAGCGCACGCCCTTGTAACCCTGCCGCGCCGCCTGCTTTTTGGCGGCCTCCAAACCGGGGCCTCTCAGCCATCGCATCCAGCCATCCACTAACTGAGGCCGCCCCCACAACACCGCATGAATCCCGTGCCACGCCGTCATTTCCAAGTGAAATTTTCCATACCAACTGTTGGAGAAGAGCCCGCTTTCCTGGGGAGGGGATGACCCGGCTTCGTTAATGGCCATGAGATACTGCCCGAGCACAACGCGACGTTCCAATTCCTTCCAGCGCGGATCCTTGCTGGCGGAAAGATCGAGTGCTCCGCCCGATTGCCAGAACATCTGCCAATGCGTAACGACGGCACTGGAGGCCGACGCAAAATCTGGCAACTCACCGAGCGGCGTAGGCGCGAACGCACAAACAAAGCTGTATTCAGCCAGGGATTTTTCCGGCATCAATAAATAACGACGAGGCGTACCCGGCTTCCAGGGCTGCTCGCTCCACGAGCCGGCAGTCCACTGAGCGGATGTAAAATAGTGCGTTGAACCGACGGTGTGGAAAATGTCAAGGCGTGTTGTCCCTTGGGCTTCCGCTTTACTCTCCGCGTTCGTGATTCCGCTCGCAGGGGCAAATTCCAGCAATATTTTCAGACGCCCTTCTGTGAGAAGCTTCGATTTCACGCGCACAACCACGGCATCCAACGTGGGATGACAGAAGGTTATAACCTCCACCGGAACACCTTCGATCTCATACGAACTGGTCGCCATGCCACTCCACAGGTCAAAAACTTGCCGGATATTCTTCACGTCCGTTGGCGCAATCAGCTTGCCATCCTGTTTGTTGATTTGAAATCGGATCTGTCCCAGCGGCAAACGTCCAGGATAAGAACGAAAATAGTTCCACGCCCCTTCCGCCCGTTTTGCTGCCTCCGGTGTCAGTTTTGCCCAGTGATGTTTGCTGTTGACCGCGTAAGGAACCTGACGGCCTCCGCCGCTCGTGACCGCAAGCTGGGTCTCTTCCGGCTTGTAGTTCTCCGGATTCGGTGCCGTGTACCATCCCCAATCCGACAGCGTCGCGTGGCTCATATTCCCGGTCAGCATGAAGGTCTGCAAACCCGTCACGTCAAAACCAAAGGCGAAATGACCGTTGCCGACCTGCAACGGCGTCCATTGCGCACGCGACAGGGTCGCGTCGAAGTTGGTGATCGCAATGTTATGCCGGGACACCATAGCTTTGCGGTCGATCTTTACTTCTGTGGCTGCCTGCGCCCGCTCCACGATTCCACAAGTCACCAGAATTGCCAAACCAGCTCTCAGCCATTTCCCAAGACATTGTTTCTTTGTTTTCATCGTCCCCTCTTTCCTCTTTTTCCTATTTTTGAAAAGCGCCATTTTTAAATAATAAGAGTGTACCCCAGAACCGGCTCTGGCTACAAGAATGCTAGTATATGACAAATCATATGAGGTGGCGGACACATTCAAGGTTGTTCTCCTGTTCGTTCCGTCCTCATCACGCGCACCGGACCGAGTAGGCCGGAGGGTTGAAGCGGCTCGGTGCCGTTCCAGTGTTTGTATGTGGCAAAGGTGCGACGACCGCTCGTACGCGGCGTGTTTTTGTCCAGCAGCCATTTCGGCCAGCTTTTGAGCATGCCGCCACCTAATGGATTCTTCTCAAATTCAGCATCTTGCGGCAATTTCTCATCGCCAATCAGCCGGTTAGGCCAGCAGTTGGCCATGCGGATCTCCAGCTCATTGGCACCCTTCTTCACGGCGTCAGTCATTTCAATCTGCCACGGCGCACACCAGACCGTGCCAAGATTCTTCCCGTTCAGCCAAACTTCGGCAATACCCTTGAATTCGCCGAGGGAGAGAGACAATGGGCAGTGGGCAGTAGGCAGTGGGCAGTCGAAGAGCTTCCTATACACCGCCGTACCGCTGTAATAGCGGATCGCTTC
>JBAXOG010000268.1:0-3004 GCA_037133395.1 bacterium
ATATTTTAATGTCAATATCAGGGGGGAGATGTCCGATATGCAGACAGGTGCTATGCGCTGGCATCCTGGCGGTTATCGTCTGCGCTGAACTGACTAAGGGCAGGAACACACATGAATAAACAGCGATCCATCCTAATGAGTATTCTGGTTTGCGTTATTACCAACGCCGTAACTCATGTCGTAGCAGACTCCCCGCAAATGCAACCCAATGCGGCGGCCATCAAACCCGTCGAACGCAGTTTCCAGGCCGTGACAGCGTTCGATCCGGCTGCCCGTGCGGAGTTACATAGTATTGTCAGAGAGCGGCCCTGTCAGGATTTTTTCGATGGCGCTCTGATGGGAAACGGCGCCATGGGCGTGGTGGTGCACACACGGCCCAGCTCGGTGGTGTTGTATTTGGGGCACAACAGCGTGTGGGATATTCGGGCAGAGGAGATTCCCATGTCCAAGCTCGGCACGTTTGAAGAACTCTGGGCCAAACTCAAAAACGGCGACTCCTCCTGGATGAAGGAGTATAACGCGCCGGCGGAAAAAGCGTATGCCAACAGCTATCCTCGGCCATGGCCATGTGGAACTCTTTATTTATCGTTTGACCGCAGGGACGCAGAGCTTCTGGGTCATACGGTGCATTTGGCCGATGGATGCTGTGATGTGCGTTTTCTGGTGCAGGGGAAAACCCACACGCTTCAAATCATGGCTGAGATGAATCGCGACAGGGTATGGATGCGAATGGTGGATGAGGAGGGCAAGGTGACTCGTTCGCCCTTCCGGCGAATCACGTTGAATCCCGCGAACGGAATGTCGACGGTGGTATCAGAAAATGCCGAATGCACTTCTTTTCGGCAAACGCTCAACGCCCTGCCGCCTTCGTCGGACAAGAACCGTGCGCTACGAGTAGGTTTCCGTTCTTCGGGTAATTTCATCAAAGCACCAGCCAAGGAACCCAATCAGCAATTCCCCAATAATGTAAAGGGTGACAGTCCTTTTGTTGCCTTGGTGGAGATCGAGCAGGGATTGTCCAAAGATATTTCTGAGGGAATTCCCCAGTTAGCCGAACCAACCCAAGAGCAGTGGGGAAGCATTGCAAAGTCCAGTCGGAAGGTGTGGGGAGATTATTGGAAGCGCAGCGGTGTCATTCTCGAAGATTCATTTCTGGAGCAACAGTGGTATCGCAACCAGTATTTCTTTAATTGCGTTGTGCGCGCGGGAGGGCGTTGTCCGGGTCTTTACGGGAACTGGATGAACGAACGCATCGGAACCGTCTGGCACGGCGAATACGTCTTTGATTACAACGTGGAGCAGTTGTTCTGGGCTGCTTTCTCCAGCAACCATGTGCAAAATCATTTGCCCTACGTGGATTTAATTGACTTTCTGTTACCCATTGGCCGCGGGTGGGCGGAGAAATTCTATCACCTGCCGGGAACCTTCTATGCGCAAGTCCACTGGCCGGTGGAAACGCAATCGATTCACAAGCCGTGGTTTGGTTGGGGCAACCACCTTGCACCTGTTTCCTGGGCGGTTCAGAGCCTCTGGTGGCATTACCTCTATACTATGGACACGGAGTTCCTCCGCCAGCGCGCCTTTGGCCCGATCAAGGCATCGACGGAATTCATGAATGCCTATATGCGTCGGCCAGATGCTCATGGTCCTACGTCGCCTTGGAAGGATTCAAAGTACCACATCTATCCCACGCAATCCCCGGAGATATGGGCAGAGCATTTTGGCCAACCTGAATTCAGCGATGATATTACTGCACTTACGTTAACGAAGTTTCTTTTTAAAGCCTATCTTCAAGCCTGCCGAGATTTAAGTATGGAGAAGCAAGAAGCTACGCTGATTGATCACGTAAAAGAAATATTAGAAAACATGCCTGAATATGCTAACGGAGAAAGTCCTCGGGGGGGGCATGTGCTGAAAGATGTTGCCGGTGCATCGGTGGATGCTATTTACAATACCCCCAATCCGCTGATGCCTGTGTTTCCCGGAGAGGACTATGGCCTGCACTCTTCCCCGGAGGTTCTTAAACTTACTGCGAATACTTGGCGTAATATGCAGAACGAGGGGGGGAACGACCTGGTCTTTACCGCGATGCAGGCGGCGCGCCTGGGGCTTCTGGATGTGGAGAAGTTCAAGCGTCACATGAAATATTGCCTGCTCAACAACGGCTCGTGTACCATTCTTGTGCAGACGCTTGGCGGACGTTACAATCGCGATTCTTTTTCCCACGACGAGTGGGTACGCGTGGGCGTCTGGATCGAGAACTTTGCCATTCCTGGCGTTGTTAATGAGTGTCTTCTGCAGAGTTATCGTGGCGAGTTACGACTTTTCCCAAATTGGAAAAAGGCCAATGGCAATGCGCAATTCCAAACCTTGCGCGCCGTGGGTGCGTTTCTAGTCAGCGCCGAATACCGCGAAGGGGACGTGCGGTGGATACGGGTGACCTCTGAGGCGGGCAAGCCACTGCGACTGATCAATCCTTGGCCGGAAAAATCAGTGCTGGTCACCCGCAACGAAAAACCCCAGGAAATCCTGACCGGAGCCAGTCTAAACTTTCAAACCGCCCCAGGCGAAGAAATCGCTTTTGAGCCGAAATAAAACCCAACATGGAAACACGTATTATGAAAAACAAACGAGTTAAACTTATCTGCCGGGTAACGACAATCATGACGCTGGCACTGGCTGCGTTGCCTGTGCTGGTGGCAACCGCTGCTTATGCCGCAGACAACCCGCCCACCCAACCCAGTGCGGCGGCATCCAAACCCATGGAACGGAAATATGAGGCAGTGATTGTATCTGTCGATCCAGCGAATCACAAATTCAGGGTTCGGCATAAGCCGACTGGCTACGAGGCAGATGTCGCGTGGGATGGAAAGAGCGTTGTTAAAGTGACACGCTATCACGACTTTGATGAAGTGCCAGAAGGTTGGGTCTTGTGCGTATTCCGCGATGTGTCTCCGGAACGGAAAGAGGTCTGCCGGCTCAAACGGCTGGAACCGTTGCCCGC
>JBAXOG010000269.1:0-2952 GCA_037133395.1 bacterium
GTACCCGAAGACGGATATCTATGCTGGTCCGGCAACTGCCGGACCAGTGAACAGGCGGGGACGCCTATTCGCCCAGCAAGGCAGCCAACTCTGCCATTCCAACATTCCATGGAATTTATAGACAAAAGAGGAGGTACGAAGAATGGCTATTGACGTTTTGATTTTAAACACGGCGGTTCTGGATCTGCGGAGCCCGGATTTCTCGTTTACCGATCGGCTGGTCGGCGCGGGGGGCTTGGCCAAGTGTGCGACATCCGAGATGCCGCCGTACACGCAGGCACAGCTCAAGTCATATATCGACCAGGGGTGCGCGACGGCGGGTGGACCGGGCAATACGGCACCGCTCCTCGCGCACGCCGGGCTTCGTGTGGCTGTCGGCACGAATCTGGGCAAGGGTGACTTCGGGGGGCTCGATATCCAAGGACGCACCTTTCACGACATCCTGGCTGCGAACGGCGTCGACATGTCCGCCACGTTCGTCCATCCCACGCTGCCGACCGGAACGACGTTCATTCATGAGGCGCTCAACAGTGAACGGGGAGGGATTGCCTATTTCCCGAACGCCAACAACGATTTCGCTTTTGAAGCTTTCAAGACGCAGGTGATACGGCTCGCTCCTCGCGTCGTGTACTACATGTATTCGGGGCTTTCGGACCGCGGGGACGCCAGAGAGGGTAGGGATCTGGCCGAGTTCGTGGCGTGGTGCCGTGCGCAGGGGTGCATCACGCTGGTCGACAGCCATACGTTGACGGGTAACCCGCAAGAGTTGATCGAGCGTGGCGAGCCGGTGCCAGCCTACGGGTTACTGCGTCCGTTGTTGAGCGAGCTGGATGTTTTTTTCACGTCCTCTGACGAAGCTCGCATGATTCGCAACACATTGGATCCAAAGCATGGCACCCATGGTTTAGACACCCCCGAAAACTGCCGGAGTTTCTTGGACTTTGTGACGGCTCGTTTTTCAGGACAGGGTCGGCATCGCACGCAATTGTTCGGCGTGACGGTTAAGAATGGCGCTTATGCCAGGCTTGTGGGACCAGATGATCGTATCCACGAGACCGTCTTCTGCCCGTCACGCTTCATGACGGGCCGTGTGATCGATCTGGTGGGAGCTGGCGATTCATTCAGGGCTGGCTTGGTTGCGTATGTCGCCCGACAGAAGGATGCCTTTCTGGATGGCGAGTTGAATGTGGAGGAGGCTGTCCAAGCGGGAAACTTGATGGCAACCTTGTACATCGCCTCACCGTTGAACGACCGCTACGGGAGTATTGCGGGTCTGGACGCACTGCTGGCGGTTGTGCGTAGCAAGCGGGAGTTCGCGAGTTTCGAAGAACTCACCGGTGCGTTGGCAGTTGGCAGCCCCCTTCGCCAAGGCTACGGCGGCCAGGGTGGCAGTTGGCAGTGGCAGTAAGCAGTGAGACCCCGGGAATAAACGAGAGGGTAACTTTTTTAGCATCGAATAACGCGAACCAACACGAATGAAAAAAAAATAAGGCAATAAGGCAATAACGCAATAAGGCAATAAGGAAATATCAGACGTGAACCATGTGTTAGCAGGATTTGGCTTCGGGCCGATACAGGCCGGATTATTCGCGAAAGAGGCACGCGAAAGCGGGCGTTTTTCGGAGATTGTTGTGGCGGAAGTTGATCCGGCACTCGTGGCGGCGGTGCGCGCCAACGGAGACCGGTATGACGTGAATGTGGCCTACGCCGACCGCGTCGAGGTTGTGCGGGTCGAAGGTGTCACATTGCTCAACGTGAACGTAGCGGACGATCTTTGGCGGCTGCGTGATGTACTCGGCAGAGCCACAGAGGTCGTCACGTCGCTGCCGTCGGTGGCTTTCTATGCGCGAGGGGGAGACACAGGCGTGGCCCGCCTTGTGGCTGAGGGCTTGCGCGTGTGTGGGGCAGGACAGACGGTCGTCTATACCGCCGAAAACAACAACCACGCCGCCGAGATTTTGGAACGGGACGTGAAGGCCGTTTCAGGGGAAGGAACAGGCCATCGTCCCGTGCAATACCTCAACACGGTGATTGGGAAGATGAGCCAGGTCATCGTTGATCCGGTCGAGATTGCGCGGCGCGGGCTGGCACCGATTGCGCCCGGTTTCCCGCGCGCCTTTCTGGTGGAATCGTTCAACCATATTCTGGTTTCAATAATCCGTCTGCCGGGCTTCACGGCGGGGATCAGCGTTTTCGAGGAGAAGGACGACCTGTTGCCGTTTGAGGAGGCCAAGCTGTACGGCCATAACGCGGCCCATACGATGCTGGGGTTCCTCGGCGCGCGCTGCGGAGCGGAGCGGCTGTCGGATCTACGCGCTCGGTCCGGGGTGATGGAGCTGTTGCGACAGGCGTTTGTGCAAGAGGCCGGCGCGGCGCTGTGCGCGCGGCACGGAGGTCTCGGCGACCCGCTATTTACGCCGGAGGGGTTCCGCTGTTACGCGGACGATCTGCTGGAGCGGATGACGAACCCGCATTTGGCGGACACGGTCACTCGTGCCATCCGTGATCCCCTGCGCAAGCTGGGCGCTTCGGATCGGCTGTTTGGGGCGATGCGGCTCTGTTTGTCCTGTGGGGTCGAACCGGCGAGTCTGGCCACGGGGGCGCTCGCTGGGCTGAGCGCGCTGGCGGCGCAGGCTGATCGGCCGCAGGTGCCTGCGTTTGATGCGCTTCTCCGGGATGAGGCTTTGGATGCCGGAACGTTTGGGCAACTCTTGACTGCGCTGTGGGGCGACGGAGTTTCGCAGCGAGAAACCGAGAAAATCGGGGAGCTTTTGGCGGCGGCTCAGTCGCGCTTGCGCGGACTGACGCGGTAGGCTATAATGAACGTAAAGGAACGGGAGGAATAAAGAGCGATGAGCGCAATGAACAGGCGGGTTTATCTTTTCACAGGAGGTGCTGAATGAAGGTGTGTGCGAACGTGCAATGTCGAGTCTTGTCTTTGCTCCTCGCGTT
>JBAXOG010000270.1:0-2928 GCA_037133395.1 bacterium
GTCAACTGACATTCGAAAGGCTATATGATTTTTTCGACAAACCGTGAAGAACCTATTTTTGAGAGATTAGATGCTTTCGTTATTTACCACGAAACAATAGTTAATTAAAAACGCAGGAAACAGGCGATGAAAATACTTCTAAACATGGTTATACAGTCCTTTTTGGCATTATCATTGGGTTATGTCCTTTTGTGTGCAACAGGAACAGCGCAAGCGGCAACCACCTATACCTTCACAAACACGTTAGCTGGCGCTAAAGCATGGAATGTTGCAGCCGGAAACTGGGACGCGAATGGTGTGCCAGTGGGTGCCACGGATGCCACCATCGCCTTTTTCAGTGACATCACCACTGCCTTGGGGCAACCCACCATTACCATCAATACTGATCCCACCACGCTCACGCAGAATACGTTGACACTCAATGGTAGGGGCGCGGCAGCTACAGCCAACACAATCGTCAATCTGGGTACGGCGGGCAACACCTGGACTTTTGACGGCACTACGCCCACCGTGAATCTCAACGGCGTGAACGGTACAAAAAACCTGACGTTCACCAACGCTCCCAATCTCACACTCAACAAGGACATTACTTTTACGGGCAATGGAACGGCGGGTTTTGTTTTTTCAGGTGCCATCAGCGAGGCGGGCGGTGCAAGAATGTTGACCAAGTCCGGTTCAAGCACGCTGACGCTTTCCGGCGCAAACACCTACTCCGGCAATACGACGATCAACGGCGGTAGACTGACTGTCGCTAACGGTGGCGCGATCTATTCACCGAAGGCAACGCTGAACGTCCTTGCTGGCACGAACGCGCTGGCGACGGGCGGCAGCATCACTGTACAGCAGTTGCTCGTTACCAACAACACGATCTCGGCAACGAATTCCTTCTTCACCTTTAGTGGCGGCACGCTGATCACGTCCAATGCCGCCAATGCTATCGCTGCCAAGATCTTGATCCCCTCCAACACCGCCTTTACCATAAACGGCAACTGGACCATGAATGGCGGCTCCAACCTCATCGCCTTCGTGCAGACCAACGGTGCTTTTGCAAACTCGTATATTGCCAGTAGCGGCGGCAATTTGCGGCTTAATATCAACTCCAACGCCGTCCTGCAGATTGGCGATGCCAGTTATTCGACTAGTGCCAATATGTATTTTGGCGGCGGTTCCAGCAACACGCTGACCATCGACAACGGTACGCTGGCCGTCGTCAACGGTATGCGCTTTTTAATTTCCGGCAATAGTAATACGCTGAATATCATCAACGGCGGCCAGCTCTTGCGAACCAGCAGCTATTTTGTCATGGGTGATGTCTCCACCAGCAATAATTATGTTTATATGGGCGGCACCAACAGCGCCGGGGTCCGGGCAACTTTAATAGAACAAGGCACTGTGACCATCTACGGAGCTTACAACGGTTGCGAAGTCGATCAAGGCGGAACGCTGGGGGGCACTGCGTTCCTGTTGAGACAAGGCGTGGCGAGCTATCTGATGATCACCAATGGCGGTCAGGCGACCTTCTCGTCCAGCGACTCCTATATTGGCCGGTACGGCGCTGTCAGCAACGGCTATGTCATGGTGGTCGGCACTGGGACCGACGGGAGCAACGCCTCGTTCAACCTCCTCTCCGCGAAGATGCATATTGGCAGCGACGGTACTTATGGTAGTAATGACTCCAACCGCCTCCTGGTTGGCCAGGGCGGTCGGGTAACGATGGGCGGACTTTATGTCGCCAGCGAATCCGGCAACTACAACACCGGCAACTATCTGATCGTCACCAACGGCGGTCAGGTCGTTGTTAGCGGGGCAGGTCAAATCGGCGCCAGCAGCGGCAACGCCAATAATGGCAACTGGGCATACGTGGGCGGCGCGGGCGCGCTGTTGGACTTCCGGACCAACGCGATAACCCTCGGTGGCACGGGGGCGAACACGAACAACATTCTGACCGTGGACGCCGGCGGCATCCTGACCAATGTCACCACCATAACCCTCGCTGGCATCAACAGCAGCTTCAATTTGGCGGGCGATGCGTATGTTACGAACGTCAACTTGAGCGGCAGCACAGCCGAGATGAACTTCACCAACGGCGGCGTCCTGCACGCCCGTGCGAGCGGCACCCTCCTTTCTGGTACGGGTACCAATTATTTTCTAACCGGCAGCGGGACGATCGATACCGTGGGTTTCACGGTCACCAACTCTGTTTCGGGTGCCGGTAGCGGCAGCCTGACCAAGTTGGGTACGGGCACTCTGGTGCTCACCGGTACGAACACCTATACGGGCGAGACCATTGTCTCGAACGGGGTGTTACGGCTGACGCAGACACAGGGACTCTCGATAAACACGGCGGTAGTTATCGGTAGCGACGGCAAGATGAGCCTCGACTTCTCGGGGACCAATACAGTCAGAAGCCTGACCGTCAACGGGGTATTACAGAAGGGAAATACAGTCTACAACAAGTCCAATTTGTCGGTTTTGAGCGGCACGGGCTTTGGCTCTGGCTCCTTGTTAACGATTGAAGGCGAAAAGCCCAAAGGCACGATGATCAAATTTTTATAAGGGGAAGAGGAATCCGCCAAGGTCGGGCTCGTATACATCGATGCTGTCCGGGCTGTATGCCGGTATATGGAAGGGACCCATGTAGTTAAAATAATGACATGGCAACATCGGAGTTTTTTGGTATAGTATTTATAACTATTCGTGAGAGGCGACGATCTCGTCATCCACTACGGAATTGATGAGTAAGAAAACGAAACACAGGAGATAGGTGATGAAGACATTTCAGAATATCATTACACAGTCCTTCAAGACCGTATCGTTTGGGCATGCACGTCTGTTCACAACGGTTCTGTCTGTGCTGCTGGCCATAGGAACGGCGCAGGCGGACACTAACACGTGGAGCAATGCAGGAACAGCGTGGGCCACGGGTGC
>JBAXOG010000271.1:0-2922 GCA_037133395.1 bacterium
TGGTGCACTTGGCCACCACCGCGCGATATTCAATCGGATTCTTCTCATCCAATTGCTGCTGCAGGAAGCGGAATTTTTTTATCTCGATCAATTGACGTGAGGCGTCGTCCGCAATCTGTTCGCGCTCTGTCGCCAGTTGCGCAGTCGCCATCAGATAGCCCTGTGGCATTTTGCCACCCTTGCCGTCCAAAAAGTCAGCAAGCTGACGATGCAACACCAAGTCCGGATAACGACGGATGGGCGATGTAAAGTGCGCATAATATTCTTTGGCGAGACCGAAGTGGCCAATCTTTTCAGCCGAATAAATGGCGCGCTTCATACTGCGAAGCACCATCGTGTGCGCATGATAACGCAACGGATGCTCTTGCGTATCCTTCAGGAATTTTGCCAGCACGCTTGGAATGGCCAAGTTTCCGGTATGGAATCCCAGCAGGGCGAGTCCAGTCTTCAAATCAGCAATCTTTTCAGGATCTGGCGGTTCATGCAGACGCGCTAGAATTTTGATGCCAAGCGTCCACAGTTCAGTTGCGACCGCTTCATTCGCCGCCACCATACACTCCTCAATCAACTGATGAGACTCATCATAAGGACGTGAAAGTAATCCGGTCATCCGGGAATCTTTATCCAAGACCACTTCAACCTCCGGCACCTCCAGATCCAAAGCTGCCATGGAGAAGCGACGCGCACGCAATTGCGCAGCCAACCCCCAGGTTTCTTTCAGGAGTGTTCGGGCTTTCTCAGGAACAACGTCGAGCCCTTCCGGTTTCTGGTCTGCGATAATGGCCATAGCCTGCTCGTAGTTCAGACGCAGCTTTGACCGGATTTGTGATTTTGAAAAGCGCCGCGACAGCATATTGCCGTTCTTGTCAAAGGTCATAAACGCGGTGAAGGTCATGCGGTCTTCATCGGGACGCAAACTGCACACGCCGTTAGAAAGTTGTTCTGGCAACATCGGGATCACCTTATCGACCAGATACACGCTCGTCCCGCGTTCGCGAGCCTCTTTATCAAGCGCGGAGTCGGGACGCACAAAGTGGCTGACATCCGCGATATGCACACCCAGCACACGATTGCCACTTGCATCCACTTCCAGCGAAATCGCATCGTCAAAGTCTCGGGCGGTTGCAGGATCAACCGTAAGAATGTAACTGTCGCGCAAATCAAGTCGCGTGCCAGGCTTACTGAGTTTCTGAGAAACCTTCTCAGCTTCAGCGATCACCTCAGCAGGAAAGTCTTCAGGCAGATCAAACTGCTTCATGATGACCATCGTATCGAGCGAAGGATTATCCGCAGGGCCGATCACGTCCACAATCTCACCTTCAGGAGCCACATGGCGATTTTCCCATCCCGTGAAGCGTACCACCACACGGTCACCTGTCTTTGCGCCATTCAGGGCAGGCACATAAAAATCTTTACGGTAGACCGGATTCAGCGGCACCACATACATAAATTTTCCAGTCGTAAAGAGCGTTCCGACAATGTCCCGTGACGAACGCTCAACAATCTTAATGACTTTGCCCTTCAACTCGGAATCTTGTCGCGTCAAACGCAGCGTCACGATGTCTCCATGCAAGGCTGTTCCCAAATTCTCTTCCTCAATCCAGACAGCCTTGCCAGTCTCTTTTTCAATCACATGCCCGGCGCCATTACGAACCATGCGAAGAGCACCCGTCACCAGGTCGGCCTCCTTTGCAAGCATATAGGCAGTGCCTTTGCGCGTCGGAACAATGTTCCCGTCGCGTACCATCTGGAAAAGCAAATCATTCATGCGCTTAATTTGTTTACCGCGCAGACCGAGCGTATTTATAATCGCCCGATTGTCCCATGCTGTCTCTGGACTCGACTCGAATAAATATCGTATAGCTAAAGCTTCTTTATCATTTGAATTCATTATTTTAGTGTAACGCAGTCAGCGATAAGATGAAAGCAAGAACTCTTGATTTTATGGTTGATACTCAAGAAGTAACAAATTGGAGGTCACAATTCGTGACCTCCAAATCCGACCGTAGAGGCAAAAAAATCTTCTCCTTCCGTCGCCGGAGTATATCGAACGTATCAAACAGCATTACGCACTGTTCCGAAAAAAGATACTACATAAGGCTCAATGAATCGTGTCATAAGTATTCGAAAGTTCTGCAATCTGTTCAACCTTCTGCCCTCCAGACGATCCTGATGCCGGATACATCTTTCGAGTAGCACGTTTTTTATAATATGTCACCAGCTTTTTCGAATCGAAATCATTTTGTTCAGAAATCGACCGGCGAACTTGCCAGATATGCTCGAGCACTTGGTCTTTCATACATCCTCCTCACTCAGCAACGACATGGGGGTGACTAATGCGGGGACAAACAAACCCAATCGCGTATTGATTATCCGAATATGTTCAAACTTATTGGCATTGGCTATATGATGACAATTCCATGTCAAAAGAAAATCACATTTATAGAATGATGCCAATGCAAGATGAAGTGCGTCGCCCATCCGCTCCCGAGGCATCAACTTGTTAGACAGGTATACATCAATAATGTCCGCGAGCACATCCACAATTTCCAGCCGCTCAAGATCTTCCAATAGTCGAACACTCAGCTCACGTGTCTCGTATTCTCCATCCTCTAATTCCCGGACAACTGCATCACTGGTCACCAAGTCATAACGGTTCCGATTGGCATCCCACCATTGTCGAGTCCAATCACGGCGAGCCACCATATCAGCATCAACCCGCGTCTCGTAATAGAAACTCGGTATCGTGGTCTCAACATAGATTTTCTGTTTCATCCTTTTGTCCCGTTAATACATCTTTACATTTGAGATAATGTTACATCTCCATGTGCTTAATGTAAAGAATGTAAAATGCCGCCCAAAGGGGCGGGGTGCGATTCATTTTAGTTGAAATGAATCACACCAGGTAGGAGATAACAAGGA
>JBAXOG010000272.1:0-2880 GCA_037133395.1 bacterium
CCCTCGGAATATAGGCGGACCTTCCATGTCCGTCCACATGCCACTTCCCAATATAGGCAGTATCATATCCGCCGCCGACATAAGCTTCAGCGATGGAGAGCGCGTTACTGCTGAGCGGCACGTCGTTAATGATGAGTCCATGCTTGAGCGGATATTGTCCCGTCAGAAGGCTACCGCGATAAGGCGTACAGACTGGCGTGCAGGCGACGGCATATTTGAAATTGATGCTCTCGCTTGCCAGCTTGTCGAGTGCCGGAGTCTTCCCGATCAGATTCGGATCATTCTCCCAGGTTGTCGCCTGCGCGCGCCACTGGTCAGCCAATACAAATACCACATTCGGCTTGGCCTCAGCGCAGAGAGCAACTCCCAGAAGTCCCAACACGATTCCCAAACTTGTAAATCCTCTCATCGTCTGACCTCCTTGACCTAACTTTAGTTTTTTCCACGAAACACACTAAAAGCACGAAAATATTAAATCGACACATTGGAGGGTCGGGTTACACCCCGACAGACGGTGCGGGTGTAACCGCACCCTCCATAGCTCTGTGTTTAGAAACTCTGTGAGCTCTGTGCCTCTGTGAGAAATAAATTGCCTTTTATTCATGCGCGGATTATAAACTAGATGTCCTGCGACAGAAATTCAGCGAGGGCATCCTTCCAATGCGGCATCTGCGGAAGCCCCGCAAGACGCAACGCCTTTTTCTCCAAGCGGGAATTGGTTGGACGCGGAGCAGGGCGTGGAAACTCTGCAGTCGTACAGGGAACAACCTTCTGCGCAATGCCTCGCAAACGATAGATTTCACACGCAAACTCATACCAGGTGGCCTCACCCTCGCACGTCAGATGGAAGGTGCCCTTCAGCTCGGGTCGAGCGAGTAGCAATTGAAGGTGCCGTGCAACTGCAAGCGTACTGGTCGGATTGCCATGCTGGTCATTGACCACCTTCAATTCCGAGAGCCCTCGTTGCGCAAGAGAGAGCATGGTATGAACAAAGCTCGGACCTCCCTTGCCATAGAGCCACGCTATACGGGCAACAATATGATTTGGCGCATACTGACGGATCGCCTCTTCCCCGGCAAACTTACTCTGTCCATAAACAGTCTTACCACCATTTGCCAAATCGGTCTCTGAATAGGGCTTATCCGACTCACCGGGGAAGGCGTAATCTGTTGAAATCGCAATGAGACGCGCATGGTGCGCTGCACAAGCACGTGCAACATGTTCAGAACCTAGAGCATTGACGCGGAAGGCGAGTTCCTTTTCCGTCTCGCACGTGTCCACCGCTGTCATGGCGGCGCAATGAATAACACAATCCGGTCGATGCAACGCCATCGCGGCATCAACCTGGCGGGCGTCCGTGATGTCCACCTCCATGTCTGTCGGGATCAGCTCAAAACTTTTAAACTCCTCCACGAGCGTCCGTCCCAGCATCCCCTTCGCACCGGTAATCAATACCTTCATTAGATCTGCACTCCATTTTATCCACTAAACACACGAAAATCACGAAACAAATCTTGGATAACCCTCTGGGAGCTCTGTGCCTCTGTGAGAAAATTGCACTGCTAGCCCCATTCGCTCTCAGAATGGGGTAATTTCAGAGAGAAACGGCTGTTTCTTGTCTTTATCGGAAAGCATAAAGGGCACATCCAATTTCGGCCAAGGGATGGCGATTTGAGGGTCGTCCCAGCGGACACCACGTTCGGATTGGGTATTATAAAACGCATCACACTTGTAGCTGAAGATGGTGTTATCTTCCAATACAAGGAACCCATGTGCAAAGCCCTGCGGGATGAAAATCTGCTGCTTGTTCTGTTCTGACAGTTCCACCATCACAACCTTGCCGAAGGTCGGCGATTCCTTCCGGATATCCACGGCAACATCCAGTACCGCACCGCGCACCACCCGAATCAGCTTGGCTTGCGCATGCGGGGCAACCTGATAATGCAACCCGCGCAAAACCCCACGCATAGACATCGATTCATTGTCCTGCACAAAATGACAGTCGATGCCAGCCTCCTTATAGCTCTTCTCCGAATAGGTCTCGCAAAAATAACCACGCGCATCCTGAAAGACCTTTGGCTTCAGTACCTTCACATCCGCAATCTCTGTTTCAATCATTTCCATAGAATAACCCTCAAAAACGCCTTCATAATACCATGAAAATCGACCACCGAACAGTGGACTTTCATGGTGCGAACCTTATTCCTTTTTGCAGAATACCGCCATCTGTCCGTGAGGCATCAGACCGAAATAGCTATGATTCCACTTATAGGCCACCTGATATAAGCCATGCCGCTGCGCAATATGCGCCAATGTTTTCCGAGTGAAAAATCGGATATGTGGATTATTGGGATAAAAAAACTTATTCCAGAAGAAGGTGGCGATAATCCACTTCTTTAAAAGATTAAAATCCGTTGTTGTCACACCAAAAAAACCGCCTGGTTTCAATACACGATTAACTTCCGCCAAACAACAATCCACATCTAACAAATGTTCAACCACTTCAATGGCAAAGACCGTATCAAACGATGCGTCTGCATACGGAAGGGCATCACAAGAACCCTGCTTAAATAGAACCGCAGGAAACTTTTCTTTTCCTTTTTGAATAGCAACGGAGGAAAGTTCGAGGGCCTCTGCCTTCTCAATCTTCGGCACACCTCGTTGCATCATATCAATGAAGGTTCCATCCCCTGCCCCCATATCCAACACGCACGAACCACAATAGGGCTGGAAAAAATTCTGATGCCACTTCATATTCTCTGGCGACCAGGTCGGCGGCGCGCTCTGTGATTCACCGTGTATGTTTCCATCCCAATACTCATCATAATGGCTCTTCACGGTTTGTCGAAAAAACTTCCTGAAAAGAAGCACCCAAGAAAC
>JBAXOG010000273.1:0-2820 GCA_037133395.1 bacterium
ATGTGTTACCCCTTTTTAAGCCTGAGAGGTGCTCATAAATGGCAAGTCCGCACAACCTCGTCCAGTGATGCCAGACATGTCGGCACACTCAGGCAGGTGAAACCCAAAATTGAAACTTTTAAAAATAGGTGGCTCACGCTTTTCGCTCCTGCGTTGACCGGCGGATAACCAGCTCGACTGGAAGCGTAAGCTCCCGACCGTTCCAAGGTTTGCCCTCGATCTGTGCATTCAATAGAATCATAGCTTTTGTACCCATCTCTGCAAAGGGTTGCGACACCGTTGTCAGTTTCAGAGCTTTCGAGACAGGCTCATTGTCAAATCCCACGACACTCAAATCACCGGGAATAGAAATGTTTTGGTCAGAGCACCAGCGGAAGACTTCCTGAGCCGTACGGTCGCAACTGGCGAAAAGCGCGGTCGGCGTTTGCGGCTTGAGGGACAACGCCTTGCTTGGCGCACGTGCGACGGAACGTCCCTTGGACTTGAGCTGCGCCCCCACTGCTCTGCCCTCGAAGAGTAGGCTCAGTTTCCGGTCGACGACACGCTCCCAACCGTGGAAGTAGTCGTCTGGGCTGACCTCCAGAATCTGTGAGGCCGGTAATGCCACACCCCTTTCCGCGAGATAATCGCGAAACCCTGCCAGCCTCTTTTGAATGGTCACCGCCGAATGCGCGCCCATGAAGGCGAACTGCCGATGCCCCAACGCATAGAGATGTTCCGCCACCAGCCAGCCGCCCCGGTAGTTGTCTGCCACCACGCTCGGAAACGACATCTGTGCGTTGTGATGATCCAGCAGGACAAACGGAATGCCATGTTTTTTAATCGCAAAAATGGCTTCAAAAAACTCGGGCTTGTGCCAGGCGATGATGAGCGCCCCGTCGACATCATCCCGTCCGGCCAGCTCCGCCAACAGACGCAGGTTCTCGCCAGTCTCAGACAGACCGTCCTTAAGTTGGACATCGAAATTGAACTCCTTGGCCATGCGTTGCGCCGCCCGAAAGAACTGCGCGAAGGACTCGCGACCAATGTTGTCAAGGATCAGCCAGACTTTTTTTACCTTGTCCGGATCGTCCTTCCGCACATAGAGACCCTTGCCCGGCCGGCGCTGAACCAGACGTTCCTCAACCAGATCGTCGACGGCCCGCCGTACCGTGACCCGCGAAATGCCGTGCTGCCGCGTCAGGTCGACCTCTGAGGCGACAAAGCCGTCCTCGCCCACCTGACCCGCTTTAACTTGCTTGCGCAACGTTGCCGCCAGTTTTTCGTACGCCGTTCCGTTTGTCATACACGTGTCCATTCGTTTCCTTCGCTTAAAATTCCGGGCCACGTTTCAAATTGGCTCAGAAAGTAACATGTCTTGAATTTCAAGAAATTAGCATAATACATGTATTGCTTACAAGCGCAAAGTTAAAAAGTTGTATGGGGCAGTTTCTGGGAGCGTAATTCCGAGGTGTTGGCAAACTTCAGCGTCCAGCGTTGGACGTGGAGCGTTGAGCCTGTTGGTATAGAGCCGCAAGCTGACGGGGCGTCACAAACACCATGTCCGCAGGCCGCTCATCGTAGAGTTTGCAGATCAACTCGAAATCCTTGTAGGTCCAGCAGTGGAGGAAGCCGTTGACAAAGGCAGGGCGCACGGAACCTACTTGTTCGCGGATCTCTCGTGGAAAGCTGTTCGTGCCAAAACGCCAACTGGTGACCGCCCGGAAGACTGGCATGCCCTCGGGCAGCGTGTAGGTGAGGTTCGTGATACCCTCGCGCCCGGAGTAGCGCCCCATGTCTGCAAAGAGCGAATGCATGTCAGGGATTTTCCGCGCATACTGCCTGAGCATTTCATCCTTGCCCTCGACCGTCCGGACGGTTCCCATGTCCAGTCGCTTCAGATACCGCCCTGTCCAGTCCAGAAAACCATCATATACCGCCTGCCGGTCGGCAAATGCCGTACCATAATTCTGTGGCTGTATATACCCGATTCCGGAAACATCGGAGATGAATTCCGTGCTGCTTCCACCCTTCTCATAATACCACTGCGCAACCGCCGGCATCAGATCAAAAATCGCCGGCCCCATGCCAAACGCAAGTGAGAATTCACCGAAACGTTTGTGGTCAAAATATTTTTTCATGAAGGCCAACCAGCAGTTCTGGTTGTCGCCGTCGGACAAGACCAGTGCCACATAAATCTTGCTCTTGTCCAGCACCGGAAGCAACGGCTGCGCCTTCTGTTTCAGCCGTGAAATCTGTACGCCGCTCATCACGCTGAGGTTGGCCAATGAATCGTTGCAGACCAACGGCTTGGCGTATTGACTGGCCAGCTTCACGCCGTACACTTCACCCATACCGACATGCTCGCCAGCATACGGGAAACCAAGGATCGCGCTGTTCGGCGCGAGTTCAGAGAGAATGTATTCCGTGAGCCGTTTTTCGCGTTCGGGATCAGCACCTGGCAGACTACCATCCATTTTTCCCGCAGGCCAGAGCATCACGGATCGCCACTGGATATCGTAGGCAAACGCGCCGTTGCCCAGTCTCGCCGGGTGCAGGTAGTTGCAAAGGTGACGATTAAATTTATTGGAATACGTCTGCCAGACCCATTCCATTCCGTCGGCGTACGTGACGAAGCGTTTCCGCAAATCGACCCGAATCGGAATGCCGAGTTCAGCCGCCAATTCCGGCGTGGCAATGATCAGATCCTCGCAGGCTGCTACATTGGCCGCCAGCAGATCGCCTCGATAGAGCTCGCGATCCGGCACGACCGCGCCTTTGTACGCGCTGGCAAACTGCTTGAACAACGCCCGCCAATCCGTGACCTTATCATATCCTTCT
>JBAXOG010000274.1:0-2758 GCA_037133395.1 bacterium
CGAACCCCCTCCCGCCTATTCCTGCTTTCTGGGAAAAGACATTTTGCAAATTGCGCTCGTTCTGAAACCGTCGCTAATATCTTTTTCGTGATTGACTATTTTGACCCTCCCTTCATAATAGCCGCCAATCATAAGTGCTGGAATGTTTCTGGCGAACCTTATGGGATGTTCGTGTAATACTAATCTCAAATTTCAATATGAAACGACGTAATTTTATGAACCAATTGGGCGCCGGGGCACTGATCTCCGGGCTGTCCATCCCTTTATCGGCTGCAACCGGTAGCGAGAAAGCTGAGTCATCAAAAAATTCAGAAGCGGTTCAACACATGGTGATTTTTGTCCTAAAACACGACAAAGGCTCGTTAGCAGAAGCCAAATTTTTGTCAGATGCACGGACAATTCTCTCCAAAATTCCTGTGGTCAAAGAGTTCAGGGTTCTGGACCAGGTGAACGTCAAAAACGATTATCATTTTGGCTTTTCGATGGTCTTTGCCAATCAGATGGCGTATGACACCTATAACCACAATCCTGATCATCTTGCCTTCGTTGAAAAGCGCTGGAAAAAAGAGGTCGCCCGATTCCTTGAGATTGATTTCAAGGTTCACTAAAAAGAAGTCGGCAGTCGGCAGTAGCATACGTCTCGTGCGAAAGCGTATTCTCTGTGCGAACAAAGGGACAGGTTATTTATGCGTGCCCCTTTGGCGAGGGAATGGATTGGATAATCCGGAATAGACCCTCAACATCAGAGCAGTCAGTTTCTCGCATTTTTCCGTCGGGTGCCTTGAGCTTGAACTGTCGACAAAGGGTCGACAGTTCAAGTCCACCCTCATAGCGCTTTCCACCACCGTTCGGTGTCCACGCATTTGACAGAAGCGATATGCAACTAATCTTGCTTTCGGTGTCTTTCTCTATTGACAGAATACGCCGCTGAAAGGTGAAATCTCCTGTTGTGCATAATTTTTCATCCGTATACTTGAAAAGGGTGGCCCCATCATGATACACTGCTTTTCCTTTTAAGGGCCTATAGCTCAGTCGGTCAGAGCGGAGGACTCATAATCCTTTGGTCGCAGGTTCGAGTCCTGCTGGGCCCACCAGCCTTCGCCCTTTTTCGGCGGAGCGAAAAAGGGTCTACGGCTGGCAGGCCACGGCCAGACGTGAATAAGGAGATCAAGCATGCCTCCAACCAGTGACCGCACCAGCCACTTCACCGAATCCGTAATCCGTCGCATGACGCGCGTTGCTAATGCATGCGGTGCGGTGAACCTCTCCCAAGGTTTTCCTGACTTTGACCCGCCGCCAGAGCTGTTAGCCGCTGCGGAGCGTGCCGGGCGCCAAGGTCCTCATCAGTATGCGGTCACGTGGGGGGCTGCTAATTTTAGGCAGGCGTTCGCCCGCAAGCAGTCGCGCTACATGGGTATCCCTGTGGATGCGGATGCGAATGTCGTCGTCACCTGCGGCAGCACAGAGGCTATGATGGCGGCGATGATGACGGCTTGTAATCCGGGCGACAAGGTGGTGATCTTTTCGCCGTTCTATGAGAACTACACGGCCGATACTGTGTTGACGGGTGCCGTACCGGTCTATGTGCCGCTGCGTCCACCCCATTTTGATTTCGATCCGGCTGAACTGCGTGCGGCCTTTGAAACCCATCGACCCAAGGCGTTGATCCTCTGCAATCCATCCAACCCCTCGGGTAAGGTTTTTACGCGGACGGAGCTGGAGTTGATCGCGAGCCTCGCGCAGGAGTTCGATGCCTTTGTCATCACGGATGAAGTCTATGAGCATATTGTCTATGCACCCCATGCGCACACGTACATGGCTTCGTTGCCGGGCATGTTCGAACGCACGATCTCGTGCAGCTCGCTCTCTAAGACTTATTCGATCACCGGCTGGCGTCTAGGCACAGTGGTGGCGGCGCCTGCGGTGATTGACGTGGTTCGTAAGGTGCACGATTTCCTGACCGTCGGCGCGGCGGCCCCTTTGCAGGAGGCGGCTGTCACGGCGTTGGAATTTCCTGACAGTTATTATCAAGAGCTTGCCGCGAAATATACCGCCATGCGCGATGTGTTTACGGGCTGGCTGGATCGTGCGGGTTTATGCTATACCCGTCCACAGGGCGCTTACTATGTCATGGTCGATGCCAGCGAGTTTGGTGTGACGGATGATGTGGCCTTCTGCGAATGGATGGCCCGAGAAGTCGGCGTGGCTGCCGTGCCGGGTTCCAGTTTCTTCCGCGAGCCGGTCCGGCACTTAGTCCGCTTCCACTTTGCCAAGCGCGTTGAGACCCTGAATGCCGCGGGCGAACGCCTGCTGCGCCTGAGGGAACGCGCCGGACGGCGGTGAAAAGGGAATAATGGAATGTTGGAATACTGGAATATTGGAAGAAAACAACCTGGGGAGGGACGAGCGCCTGGCCGCCGTAGGCATCGCGAAGGCGGATATTCCAACATTCCATTGAAGTTATAGGTAAGCTCGCCGCCCACAGAGCGGGAATGAACGGATGGGTAACTTTTTTTTCACAGAGCCCACAGAGCCCACAGAGTTTTTGAATCGACAAAGCTCGCGACAAAGTTCGCGACAAAGTTTATTTAGCATCCGAATGACGCGAACCACACGAATTCAATAAGGCAATAAGGCAATCACGCAATAAGGCAATTTCCAGTTGAAGTTATAGGTAAGCTCGCCGCCCACAGAGCGGGAATGAACGGATGGGTAACTTTTTTTTCACAGAGCCCACAGAGCCCACAGAGTTTTTGAA
>JBAXOG010000275.1:0-2728 GCA_037133395.1 bacterium
CTCTTCCATATTGCACCTTTTAAATGCGAACTTTTAAGATAGACACTGTACTAGTCAGAACCCCTGATTTCAGGCCTTTCTTTAATAATCGTCCGCAAACGCACTTTTGAGAACGCCTTTGAAATCACGAAAAAGCCCAATGAATCAATGGGGGAAAGGGGGCGGAGTGCCTGTTTTCATCCCCTATGGGATGCTAGTGTATTTGTTTCTATTCGGTCAATTGACAAAAACGCGGTACAAAAGACAGAAATGATTACACACTACTCGGTTCCCCGCCGCATGTCTAAAATTGCCGTTGCAAATGCACTATTTACTTCCATGTGGCAATTCTGGACTAGAGGGAAAGAGGACGAGGAGTCGAACATTATTAGTGGCACAGATGTTGTGGACGAAATCAAAACGCTCGCGTGAACGTTTTTGCATGTTCTTAGGACCTTGGGCTGAAGATATGAGGGCAAGAACTGGTTTTTTCTTGGTCTCTGTTGCGTAAGCGATCGCTTGTCCCATGCCTTCCTTCCAATTGTCCTGCCGTTCAACCTCATAGACCTCTGTGGCGGTCTCGATATCGATCTTACCTGCTTGTATTTTAACCTCGCATCTTCCTCCGACGTTCGTTGCAAGGGCTGCCTGCCAAAGTTTTTCTCTGCTGCCAGAAGCAAGGGGGAATATCTCATAGTCCCAGTTATAGACCATATTGGTAGTTGGTTCTGCAAATACCGAAAGCGTAAAAAGTAATCCGACGGCAAACAATATTTTATTACTCATAAAAAACCAATCTTCATTCCCCCTCTTATCGTTAAGCGGCTCGGCTTTTGGGTTATGAAACCCGCGTCGCTCGTGTTCAACTTTTAATAAGTCTCGTTCACTCTCTATTAGCCTTTTCTTCTGTGGCTACCTGGATCTGACACAAAATCGAAAAAATTGCCTTATTGCCTTATTCCCGCTTCGCTCCAACAAGCCTTATTCAATTCGTCTGGTTCGCGCCATTCGGATGCTAAAAAGTTACTTCTTCGTTTATTCTCGCTCTAAGGGCGGCGGGCTCACCGATTCTCCTGCAACAAAAGCTGTAACATATTTTAAGAATGTCTCGATAGTGTAGCATTATTTAGGAGTGATGCAAGCTTCGAAATTATGGCAAAACGGATATTTGTTTTTTTTCACGATACGCACGAAAATTTCAATTTCTCAATCCGCGTCAATCCGCGCAATCCGTAGCTAAAACTTTCAATTCAAGAAGGCTCCCCTTCGGCCCCAAGTATGGCGGTGTTGTGGTTATCACGGATGGATAGGCCACGTTTGCTGAGTCGGTAACGCTGATAAAATTTAGGTGTGCGAACAGTGGACTTGCGGCTCATATTTTCCTCCCTTTTTCTTGGTTTTTAGGGGCGGGAGTTTTTTGATGGCTTTGTCAAAGTCGCTGCCAGCTTGGTCGGCTTTATTTTGAACTATTAAGAAATCCTTAACCGTTGCCGCTACTATAAGTCTGTTCGCTTGAGTCATGATTCAATCCGTCCGGGTTTCTTGAGGGACTTCTTTTCGTCCGATACGAGACGGCGTTCCACTTTTTTGACATCCTCGGCTGGTGGCAGATGTTCGGGACGGATGCCGCGTTCAAGCAGGGTTTTCCGTACAGCCAGATTATTGGTGATGTGTTCGTCGGAAACAGCCGCTTCGGTGGTCATCGCGTGCTGTCGGGCATTGTGGATGGTGATCTCGGCGGCGAAATCCTTGGCCTTCAGGATGATGGTGGGCGCAAAGTCGGCCAGCGGGCGCGTGTCCGGCACTTTCCACTGGGCTTTCATGGACTGCGTACTTTTACCGAAGAGCGCCTGATCCCCTTTGCTGCGGATCAACGCGAAATTCTGGTTCCCGCCAGTCTGCTCGTAGATCACGTCTGAGAGTTCCTTTTCCGTCGCACTCAGCTTTTTGCGAGCGGAAACTCGTTCGGCTTCCAACAGGCGTTGCTCAATCAATTCCGCTCGGCGAGTCTGGACGGCAAAGTACGTCTGGGCGAAGGCAATCTCTGACTTGCGCGGGTCACCGTTCTGGGCAATCAGATAGCAGGCGTATCGCGTGAGGATGATATCTTCAATATTCCTCTGGCTTCCAGAGCCTAGCTCAACCATTTTGTTGACGTCAACAAAATGGTCTCCAACTGCATGGCCAGACACCTCGCAGGCTGTCTTCGCCTTTGAAATGGCAGAGCTATTGAAGTTTCTCCATTCCGCATACCCGAGCAGGTTTTGCAGATCACGCGCGAGCCAGTATTCTACTCCACCTTCGGTCTGCTGGGCATGGGCTTCAAAAGTGGTGGTAAGCGTTTGGACAAGTTCGGTATTCACGTTACGAGTTCCTCGTTCAATACTTCGAGCGTTGCAGAGGGTGCGTCATTTTCGGTTGGCGCGATCCAATTCATAATGTTTTTACTGCTCTATCAATGCCCTTGGTTACAATGTTTTAAAATCACTACTGTCCGGTTAAAAACCCCGGTAAATAGGGCTCTTCGAGCATACCGGGGCTTTCGGAGAGGAACTGATTTTCCGAAAACACTTGAAAAATGGGGGTTTTTTCGAAAAGCGTGATGCTGAGAATCTGTAGAATTGTGTAAGGGCTCTGAGGAAGGCTTGCCCTCTTGCGGACAATAGCGATCAGGACATAAACAGCGATAGCAATCCATACTTGGACTCGGACGGCATTCTCGGATGTGCCATAGAAAGCTTTGATGCGG
>JBAXOG010000276.1:0-2669 GCA_037133395.1 bacterium
CCAGACGTTGGTTTTCGTATGGGCATCAAGCATATCTTCATGGTTGACATTACTCGCCCCTGAAAACCCATCGAAGGGTTCATTAAAAAATGGGTCGCTGTGTGCATTCAGCGACGTGTAAATATCGATTGCATAAGCGGTAGCGGAGGGTACAGCATCCCATACCAAGCTGAAACTTTTTGTCGTAATAGATGCAATACGTATGTTTTGCGGGGGGGAAAGGCCGAGAGGAATATCCTCGCCTGTAATTTGAATGCGTCCAATGGCGAAGCTTGGGCGCGATCCAAGTCCGAACAGATCTCGTACGGCCCATCTCAATTGGAGAATCGGTTGGTTGTCGCAGGAGGAAGGGAAGATGAACGTTTGCGTTCGTGGGTTTTGAGGCGTTACGCCTGAGGTTTGCTGCGTGGAATCATTGGTATATGTCATGCCCGACTGGATGAAGTTCCCGTTTGTTCCGATGCGATACTGTAAAACACACTCACTGATTCGCGTGTTATTGGTGCTGGCATACGGATTACGGAGGGTCATGATGTCATATTCAACCATCACGGTTGTTTGCCCAGTTGTGCATACCGCACAGGCGAGGGCGTAACCGCCTGAACTGGAGTCGAGTATGCCGAGTTTCCCTGCATAATTATGTAGGCCTCCTGTTGTTTTGGAAGCATCCGATGGCGCGATCAGTTGCTGATCGGCTAGCGCAGGAACTATACTGAAACTAGCACTGGCGGCTCCCTTGATTTTCCAGCCGATCACACCAGGTGGATAATTCGTAGAACTACCTTCCCGTGTTGAAAAATCCCAGATACAGGGAACTGCCTGCTCAGCAGGTTCCGTGGCTCCAACGACCGATCGAAGCAATACAAAAAAAGACCAAACGCACACCGTGCGTGATTTCAAAACGACCTTCATTTTTACGACCCTTTACTAACCTATTAACCCAAATTTTGAAATTACATTAACAAAGTGCTGGCCACGAATCAAACAAAAAGCCCGCTGTTTTTACCAGTAAAAAAACAAATGACTGGGAAAGGCATGGCTACTTTGTTATATTTTAAACATCATATTTAATTGAGGAGTTTTTATTATGGAAGCAGCGGCATTAGCAGTTAATCAAGCGTGGGGCATCGCAGGCGCAATCGTGTGTTTGGGGTTGAGTGCCACAGGGTCAGGCATGGGGACAGGTGTGGCAGCAGCCTCAGCCGTGGGAGCATGGAAAAAATGCTATGCGCAGAACAAGCCGGCTCCATTTTTATTGCTCACGTTTGTGGGGGCGCCGATCACGCAGACCCTGTATGGAATGATCTTGATGTTTACTATGCTGGAGAAGGCTCAGACAGGATTCCCCTTGTTGATCCTCGGCGCCTTCTCTGGTTTGTCTATTGGCGTTTCAGCCTTCTATCAGGGTAAAGCAGGAGCCGCCGCTGCTGATGCACAGGGAGAGACCGGACAGGGACTCACGAACTATCTTGCTGCACTGGGTATTATTGAAACTGTGGCCATTTTTACGATGGTCTTTACGTTGATCGCAATTGGCAAAATGGCCGCGTAAGCATTTTTCTACTCATCAGCATCAGCCACGTGATGCTTCACCGCTTCAGAGATGATCTTTTGAGCCACGTTCGAAGGAACGACGTCATACCGATTAAAGGTCATCACGAAAGAACCCTGTCCGCCTGTGATGGAGCGCAATTCTGCGGCATACTTGAAGAGTTCAGACATGGGCACTTCTGCGGTAATGACTTGTACTCCTTCTTCTACTTCCATGCCGAGTACACGGCCACGCTTATGTGGCATATCCCCACTGATCGCACCCATGAATACTTCAGGGATCGTGATTTTTAAAGTCATGATGGGCTCCAGCAGAACTGGACGAGCTTTTGTCATGCCTTCGCGCAAAGCGCCACGCCCAGCGATCTTGAATGCAATTTCTGATGAGTCAACATCATGAAAGGCGCCGTCGTAGACTTCGATGTTGATTCCCTGAACCGGATAGCCAGCAATCGAGCCAGCCAACATACCTTCATTGACACCCTTTAAGATGGCAGGTATGAAATTTCCAGGAATCGAACCGCCCACAGTCTTGTTCATGAAAAATTCCCCAGTCTCTCCTTCACGGCGCGGAAATACACGAAGATAGACTTCACCGAACTGACCGCGTCCCCCCGATTGCTTCTTGTGACGATAGTGCCCTTCGCCCATGGCGGTGACGGTTTCACGGTAAGGTACTTTTGGCGTTGAAAGCTCAACGTTGACGTTTGACTGCGACTTCATCAGGTTGACAGTCACATCAATATGCACATCGCCAAGTCCTTTAAGAACAACTTCCTTGGTTTCGGTGTTTTTCTCGTAATGAATCGTTGGGTCTGCGTCAAGGATGCGGTGGATTGCGGTACTGAGCTTGTCTTCATCGGCTTGGGTTTTTGCTGCCAGAGCCATGAAGAAAACGGGCTGTGGAAATTCGATGTCCGGCAACTTGCCTGTAAAGCCAGCGGCTAGCGTATGATTTGTTTTGACCGTTTTGAACTTTGGAATCGCGACGATATCACCCGGCACTGCCTTGGTGATAGGAATCTGCTTTTTGCCAAGCACTTGGACCATGCCGGAAACGGTTTCTTTGCTTTCCGTTGTGTTGTTTTGGAGGACCATGCCAGGCGTCATGGTACCAC
>JBAXOG010000277.1:0-2510 GCA_037133395.1 bacterium
AATGGGCTCTGTCTGGGGATATCACAATACGGTCTCAAACGGCGTTCCCGTGCGCATCCGCGTCCTCGGATTGTCGGCCTGCGGTCAGGACGCCTGCACAAAAACACCAGGGAGTTACTAATGAAATACATACTACTTGTAAAATGGTTAGCCGTCGGTCTTACCGCGCTCTCGTTCGCAGGGTCGGCTGATGCCGTTACAAATGCTCCGAACGCCGCTCACAAGGCGACGCTCGAAAGGGATATCGGCCTCCTCAATACGGGAAAAACAGTTAATGTGTCTTACCTGTTGAGTGAAGCATGGAGAATGATTGATGCGCTGGAAAAATCGGGAGACCGTTCGCTCCTGCCCTATTTTGCGGAAATAAGTTTGGTCGCCGCTAACCCAGAAACAGTGCGCTCCCTCGCCGCGGCGGCTTACGTCAAGAGCGCGACGGCGGAGGAGTGCACTACGTTCCTGCCTAAAATCTTCGCGATTGGCAACGAGGAAAAAAGTGCTGGCGGTTGGCGGAACAAGGTTACGCCTGCGGGCTTGGCTAAGATTGACGCCGCCATTGCAAAACATGAACTGTCCGACGAAAGCGTGTCGCGTTTTATGAATGCCTTGTTGACGTTCGCGCAATCCACGGACAATTCATGGGAACTAAAAAATGCGGATGACTTCCTATCCAACCACTGTGAAGGCTATCCAACGAGTAAGCAAAGGGTGGCCATGTGGCACACTATAGTGGCCACGGGAAATGAGTGGTCAAAGGAGAAATACGCCCCTCTGAGTGAAAGCCTTGAGGCCATCCCCCCACGAAAGCGAGTTGACTTACGTAAGCGCTTTCCCAACTTGCCGCCGTTGCCAGAGGACAAGAATGCCGGAAGACCTTTGACAGTTACTCTGGCTATCGTCTCGGCATTTGTTGCCGTTTGCGTCGCAATTTGGATAGCGGCAAAGCGGATGAAGACCCAGACGCGTGAAAAGGAATAGGAATGGCTTTCCACCGACTGGGGCGGAGGTTACTATCCGCCGGATTTGACGCAACGGGAACTGGTCGACCGCCTGATCATGCGCTCTGGAGGTTACAACGATCCCTCTCCGGCGTTATCACTTGATTTGCCGTCCGAGTCGGTTCTCGGATACTATGATTCAATGTCAAATGGAGTGCCGACGCGGATTCTCGGCCCGGTGGCAGTCGGGCAGGATTCTTGCGCAGGGACTCCGGGGAGTTTGTGATGAAAAATAATATGTTTGTTTTGTTGCGTTTGATAATCGGGGTGGCGGCTATGGCGGTTGGCATGACAGCCAATGCCTACACCAATGCCCTCACCACGGTGTATGCGGAAAAGATCGACAGGGATATCCGAAGAGGGGCGGAGTGGGAAGCGGTGAATACGATTCATTTGCTTGAAAAAACCGGAGATCTTGAAGCGCTTTCCTATTTTGCCGAAAAGAGTTTCTCGACGAACGTCGTCAGATTCATCCGCGAACCCGCCGCTGCGGCCTACGTCAAGATCGCAGACTTAGACGAGAGCGTAGAGTTCATGCGGAAGATTTTTACAATCAATGACAACAAGGGGTATTGGCGTTCCACCATTGCTCCCCTCTTTCTGCAAAAGGTTGAAGCCGCGATCAGTAATCACACGATAACCGATGAAACCTTGAAGCGTGTTTTTTCTGTTCTGCTCGCTTACGCCCAATCTCCTGCAAACTCACAGGAAGCCGACTATGTTGACGTTTTTCTAGTCAATCATTGTGCTGGCTATCAAACAAGCAGACAGCGGTTGTCCATGGCGAAGAGTATTTCGGATGGGGGAAATGACTTGGAAAAGAAGCATTTTCTCCCCATCAAGGAGAGTGTCGAAGCTTTACCCAAGAAACAGCGCATTGACTTACGCAAGCGCTTCCCAGACCTCCCGCTCTTGCAGGGAGAGAAGAACGCCGGGACGTGTTCGAAAACAGCGCTGGCCATCGGTGCGGCGTTCGCCGCCATTTGCGCAGCAGTTTGGTTAGCAGCAAAGCGGAGGAAGACCCAGACGCGATGATGGACAGTACAAACAGCATGGGCAGGCGGTGGAGTTGTACTTTGTGCGGTCATTGACCGATCCCGCATTGGACGGGGTTTGTAGAAACAAGGGTCTTGCCAAGCACCCACTTGTAAAGCTTCTCGCCGCCTGAGCGGTAGCGGAGGCTGATCGCGGGCTTGTTACTTCTGGCAGGGTTTCGCCGCTGCCTCGCCCTTCACTTTGTTTTCTGCTTCTTCCCTATACCCTGCAGGTGCGTTATCTCAATATCAGGGATTAACCCCTTCATATACTCGGCCACCAGCCTGCGGTGGCACTGGCCCGGCGAAGGCTCGCTGCAGAGTAAGCAGCCGTAGTCCATAAGCTCCGGTGTCAGAACCGTCTCGATCTTGCGTTCTTTGATCAAGGGCATGAACTGCTCGACATAAGATGCCCATGGCAGTTGATTCGCTTGATAAGCATCCAGTATCTCTAAAGTCGGTGCGCATTCAGGAATATGCT
>JBAXOG010000278.1:0-2491 GCA_037133395.1 bacterium
AAGGAATTGAGCACCGCATATAGAAAAGCCCTCAAAATTCTCGGAGAAACAAAGGCATGATTTCTATTTGTAGAATGTGGAACTACGACCCCTAGTCCCCATTCTACGGACGGATTTGATATACCTCATGTAAGTGAAAGCCAACCGTGGGTGCCAGGGTGTACGCTGACTTTTAACACGTGGTGGCCAGACCTATTGGACGATACGAACGGTTCGATTGGGCGAGGCCGCCTTCTGTCGCACAAAGCGCGGTACCGCATACAGAAGACCTTAAATTTATTGGGTAGCGTAGAACTCATCGTGACTGAAGTACAGTCCTGGGGCGAACTCATTGACCTTTATGATTTCAATCACGATGTGGGCGGGAAGTCCCAGGATGCCGCAATATTACAGCAGGGGTTCGGCAATGGTGGATACGGCCCGACCCGTAACAGGGGTAAGATTTTCAGGACACGCGTTCTATTCAACAAGACATACGAGGAGCTACCATGAAGACAAAGACGATCACGATTATTTACATGTTGGGGACACTCAGCGCATTTGCCGCCGGGGATGTTGATGCTGATGCAACTGCAAGGATGTCCGTATCCCTACATCGAGGCGGGGTCGAGGAGTTGATGATTTCTGTCAGGGAGGGATCCTGGACGGCGCCGAGCATCCCGTCGAAATGGTTCGCCGAAAACAGAATTGAAGATACAGGGAAACGTCGGCTGGCACAGGCAGCCCGGGACTTCGGGCGACAAATCGGCATTCATTTGGAGAAACTTGCTCAGGAACAACAGACCCTGCCGACGGGGGACACGCTCCACAGGCGTACGCTCCTTCTCTGCGACGCGGGGGAATGGTGTGGCGAAACAGAGGGGTATGGGAATATCTTCCTAGCGCGAAGGTTCCTTGACCTCGCAGCCATCGGTCTCGCCCGTCTCACCGCATCGACAAACTTTCCCCTCTCCCGCTGTGAAGCGCTGGCCGCGAGGATGACACCGTCATGGCTGGGCATGGCGTATCGATTGCAGGTTCTGAACTATGAAGCGGGGACAAACCTGTTCGTGAACGCCGGAATGACAAACCAAGAACTTGATTGGCAATGGTCTATCGGGTGGTCGATGCGTACTATGACAGTAAAGAAGACTACGGGGCAACGGATTGAAGCTCCTAATCCGGCATTTGTCAATCTTAATGCCTTCACAAACAATCTAGATTATTTCACATATAATGAAAACCCTGAGAGTCCCGTCACGCTGCTCAGGTCATGGGACTATAGACAGCACCGCTTCATTGCAATGGGACTCGAATTGCAATCGGTAGATAAAGCAATCGAACTTTTGAGATTTAGAACTATTATCGGACAGTTCCCCAAAAACTTTGTAAGAAGTGAAAAAGATCGGCTACAACTCGAAAGGGATATAATAGAAGCTGCAAAATGGGGGGCTAAGATAACGCCTATGGAGAACAGCTCTTCTTTTGATCCTTTAAAAGAAGCCTTTAGACGTGCGTGGCTGAATCGTCCGAATCGAAAGCCAAGCGAAGATAACCGTTACACTCTCGCACTGCAGGCTTACCGTGAAGTAAACGGTGGAATCTTCTTTGATCGGGATACGGCAGAAATTGCCAATTTCAATCAGCAGCAAGAGATGATGAAGGCGCGACAGAATAAAAGTGAATGATGTGCGTACGATGCAGACTCGGAATGCCCTAATACACTTGGGATGACGGGACAAACAGTTACTTTTTTATCACAGAAAGAAAATCGTATGAAACGAACAACATGGGCACGAGCAAGGATCATGACTGTTGCAACACTTACTGTTGCTTTCTCGGCTACAATTAATCGGGCGGAGAACGAATCAATCGGTATCCTTGTCAAAGGAAACAACGCCTTTGCCCTGAACATATATCGAAAAATCGCCGCTACAGAAGGTAACCTCCTCTTCTCCCCTTACAGTCTTTCATCCGCGTTGGCCATGACATCCGCGGGCGCGCGAGAAAACACAGCCAAGGAGCTGAAGGATACCCTGCAGTTCCAACTCGACCAAGACCAGCTCCCCTCGGTATTCAAAGAACTTAACAAGACCATCACAACACAAGCACGTAAGACCGGCCAGAAGGTGCTCATCGCGAATGGATTGTGTCTGACAAGCGGGGATGTCAGCAAGGAATTCAAAGACATTCTGCTGGACAAATATGAGGCCAAGCTTTTCTCTGGGCGTTTGGATGAGATTAATGAATGGGTCAAAATCAAGACAGAGGGCAAAATTGATAAGATACTTGAAAAGATTGCCCCTGATTCCGTCTGTGTTTTAATAAATGCAATTTACTTCAAAGGCACATGGAAGTTACAGTTTAAAAAATCTCAGACGCATCAAGCCCCTTTTAATCTATCTCCTAAAAAAACTATAAACATCCCTCTCATGTATCAGCGTGGCATGCATAAACTAAACTGGGTAGCTGACTGACTCAAGTTGTTTTGATAGCCGATTTTCTTTGTACA
>JBAXOG010000279.1:0-2452 GCA_037133395.1 bacterium
TCCGAGTTGTTGGCATTGCTCCTTTCTGATGTGATTGCGGGCGTTTACGGGGAGTTCGGAACAGATTATTTGCGCCGCAATACGTTGATCTCGTCTTGTAACTTTTTGGCGTCAGCTTCAGTTTTTTCAACGGAATCGGCGCGGAAGGTTTTACCACGCGAGTAACCAATATAGGGCATCCAGCCGCTTGCACGCATGGCGCGACGCTTGGCAACGAGATTAAAAAGAGGATCCTTCTTGATGGTTGCGAGATCTTCCTCAGGAACCGTAACGCCAAGCCCCTTCAAAATCGTTTTGGCCATCAAGAGATGCCCTTCTTCTCCAGGGTGGACACGGTCATTTGACATAACAGTCTCCGGATGTTCATTGCGCACCTTGCGCATGATTGAGTGTAAATCGATAACATACACATCCGGGATTTTCAGCGTCTGCTGCCAGGCTCCATACGAAGCCAACACGCCATCATAAAAAGCCGTTGGGTCATCCTTCTTAAAATCGTAAAGCGGAGGCGTCACCAGGATAATCGTCTTCACACCAGCGGCTTTGCAACGCTGGATCAGATTGGAATTACCGCTCTTAAAGGCATTAAAACGCCCATCATCCAAGGGCTGGTAAATACCGCAATTCATACCATAGCAGGCGATCACGACTTCGGGCTTGACCTTTGCCAGCAGGCGATCTAACCGCTCAAAGAGACAGGGACGAGCAAAGCCATGTTTGATATGGCTCTCTTCGCTCAAACCAGATACGGTCTCACTTGAAAGTCCCAGACTGTAAATATCAAAGTTTTTTGTCGGATATAGACGGTCCAGATAATAGGACACAAATGAGACATATCCACCACCCTGCGTAATACTGTCTCCAAGAACAGCAATCCGTTTTCCATTAAGCATGTCTACTGTCTGCCCGAACACAGAAAACGTCAACATTCCCAGCGCAACCAGCATAGTTCTCATCATACTAACTCTCCTTACACAAAGATCCCTATCCCCTATTCACTTCTTTTGTTTGCAAAGAAATCTCACGAACGCGCTGTGCAACATCAGCCGTGGAGGCTGTTGAGCAATCAATGATTTCGTGTCCGAGGCCTGTAAACAGTCTGTGAAAATGATCGTAGTGATTAAGTGTGTATTCTTGATGTTCAAATGGACGGAGTATACCTTCCGCTGTAGGTTTTGAAAGATGACGTTTCAAGCGCTCTTTGGGCTTGCATAGATAGACAAAAAGAATACGATTAAACAGATTTGCGTATTCACCCGATAACTTGGCGGCGTGTATCGCCTTGAGCATTTTTTCGTGATTGCTGACAATGACAATCGGTGGGCGCGAAGTATCCGCGAGCCATGAGAGAACGGTAGCAAGACTCGGCGCTTTGTGAATGCCGAGTGCCAAGTCCATGTCAGCGGCGGAATTCACATTCATGTAAGCAAGGCATGCCGATTTTCCAGCCGCTGAGTGGCCGACGAGCGCCACGGTTTTGGAGGATGTATTGAGCACATTCATCATTATTTGCGAAATTATACGCGTTTGCGGCTTAGAAATTCAAGTCATAACGTACATTAAAATATATTGATATAAAAAACCCATAAACAGTAACCACCACGGTCAGGCCAAGACCCGCGCCACGATTTCGCGCAGGGTTCTAGCGGTGTAAGGCTTGGCGACCGTTCCTTTGAACCCGTATGCGGAAGGTCTGGCCATCACGGGATCGTCGGCGTAGCCACTGGAGACGATCGCGCGGACGTGAGGATCAAGAGCCAAAAGGTCTTTGAGTACCTCCTTGCCGCCAGGACCACCCGGAATGGTCAGGTCGAGGATGACCACGTCGAAAGGCGCTCCGGCTTCCAGTGCCTGCCGATACAGCGCGACTGCCTCCTGGCCATTGATGGCTGTAACAACGGAGTATCCGCAGGGTGTGAGCATGCGGACAAGCAGTTTTCTGACCGAATCCTCGTCATCCATCACAAGGATTTTAGCGGTCCGGGTCGGGGCTGGGCTTTCCAAGGCAGGTGGCTGAGTCTTCGCCGGCAGCAAGGTTGCGGAAGCAGGCAGGTATAACGTGAAGATTGTTCCTTTGCCCAGCTCCGATGCAACACCGATCTGCCCGCCATGTTTGTTGATGATGGACCAGACGGTCGTTAAGCCCAGCCCGCTGCCGGTCTGCTTGGTTGTGAAATACGGGTCGAAGATATGATCGATCACCTTCGGATTGATGCCTTCACCCTCGTCTTGAAAAACGACCTTGACATATTTACCTGGACTGAGCGAAGGAACAGCCGCCTCAGTGATGTCGGCGTTCTCGAGCGTGACGATCAGTCGTCCGCCCTTGGGCATTGCCTGGCGGGCGTTGATGACAAGGTTGGAAACGACCTGTTGGATCTGACCTTTGTCCGCATCAATAGAGGGGGACTAGGGGTCGTAGTTCCACATTCTACAAATAGAAATCATACCT
>JBAXOG010000280.1:0-2430 GCA_037133395.1 bacterium
GTAGTGATGATTTTGATGAAAGAAGTTGATCAGAGAAACAGGATGTTGCTCGCAAGGAACAGCGCTCTAACCTTTGAGAATCTAGTCACATTGGCAAACGATCCATATCGTGTCGTCAGTGCTGAAGCCAGGAAGTATCTTCGCATTCATTTTCCTGAGCAAGCCAAACGTGTTTTGCCGAGCTTACCGGATCTGTCACAGTTGAGTCCGGCTAGCAACAAGAGCGATGAACTATTGATGGCTGTCAAGAAGCGAGATTTGTCTGCGATAGATGTCTGCGGAAAATACTTCTCCTCCAATGACGTGCTACAGCCTTCCCACCAGCAACTATTTGGTGAAGTACTTCGCACGGGTGACCCAACTGTAATGATGGCGGTCCTTCAACATTTTAACTCCTTACAACCCTCGCTGCTAATTAAAGATGATGCCATGAATCGACAATGGCTCGACTTCTTTCACAAAAATGGAATGTTTGTGAAAGATCCGTTTAATATTCTTAGTTCCTGCATCGAAAATAACAAGTTAGACGCTTTAGATTATTTGTTGGGCAAGGGGTTGGATGTGAACGCAAGAGACAAAGAAGGACGTACTCTTCTTATTCATGCACTTAAGTTGCGAAGTATTAAAATTGTAGAAGCTCTGCTTTCTCGGGGAGCAGATCCTGCCATTGCAGACAATATGGGTTTACGTGCCGTCGATTACGCTGCTAGGAGTTATCTCATATCCATCGTGAAGAAACTAGACACGAACGATAAGTATAGCGATATGGTTAAAGCATTCTCCCTTGCGTTTCCTGCAGAAAAAGGGTCACCGCTCTTAGGTACTTGGAGTAATCATCAGACAGGGTTCAGTTATTCGGCTCTTTTTTTGTCTGATGATGGTACTGGCGTTCTTAACACTGGGATTATGGATATTCTAGTGGCTTGGCGAAGTGCTGGTGGCTCGAAGATCGAATTATTGCTATTCAGCAATAATGGCCCAGACCCGAAACAAAAAATAACATTCCAGTATCATATCGCTGAGAAGATACTAGCCATAATAGATGAGAAAGAAAAAGAAGGGGAGTCCAAGTACTACAAGGTTCTATAATAAATGTGATCCCTCCCTCGAAAACTACCTAAAAATACTCTGAACAGGCAATGCTGGATGAAACTATGAAAACAAGGTGGGGCCGATCAATAGGATTAGGTGTTCTGGGTGCAATCCTGCTCTTGGCATCCTATTTTTTCTCATGAAGTGGAGTCCTTCTTGTCGGCTTTATCCTTTGAAAGAGGTTCTCTGGGTTGTGGACAGCCTGGGAAAGTACCACCCTCCACAGTCAGATTTCACAAAGGAAACCTGCAACCGGTTGAAAGACAGTAGCCTTGATGTGGAAAGCCCGAAATATGAACCGTATGTCCTAATCAATGCCGGAATCAGAGACGTAAGTAAAGTGCAAGTCCCATGTCGCGCGTCCCACGTCCTTATGCTGTTATGGTAAGCAGACTTCAATTGACGCTGGCAAACTTGCCGTTTTGGTGGTGGTCTTTCCATTGTGGGTGACGGAGATCGTGTAGTCGCCCAGAAAGCCGCGTGTGGCGAATTTGCCTGTGCTGTCGGTTTTACCTTTGAGCTCTGTCTGCCATTGCTTCCGCACAAGATCCATCCAGACTTGCCCAGCAGGCTTGATGGACCAATCCTTTCGGTAGTAGGCGCTATTGGGTTTCCAATGTGAGCCTTCCCAGAATCCCCATGTCAGTATTCCGACAACTGCCGGATGGCTGAATGTTGTAATAAGAAAATCACGCGTGAAATCAGCTTGGAATTGTTCGTCTTGGGTATCAATATCATGTTCTGTGACAGAGATACTCAGTCCGAGCTTGGCATAACGGTCGAGAATTTGTAGCATGCGTTCCGGCGGAGTAGGGGTGCCACCAAAATGTCCCTGCATTCCAAGTCCGTTGATAGGGGCTCCGCCATCCTTCAAGAAGCGTAGTGTCTTCTCAAAATGATCTTGATGGTTGACGTCCATGCCGTCAGCGGAGAGGATGGAGTAGTCGTTCAAATAGAGATTAGCTTTGGGGTCGTACGCCCGTGCAAGTTTAAACCATTGGATCATCTCGTCGTTACCAAGGATATCCATCACATCGTGATTGTCGTAAGGTTCGTTAATCACATCCCAGTCGACCACCTTTCCGCTCATTGTGGCGACTTCGTTCGTGATGTGCTCAATGATTCGTGTGCGAAGGGCAGCAGGGTCGTCCTTCAGGGTTAAGAGATCCCGGGGCGTATTTCTCCATGAGGGCCAGACGAGGCAGTGTCCGCGTATTTCAATATTATGGTCGTGTAACCATTGCGTGGCTTTCAGAATGTCGGCATGATGTCTCGGATTCTCCCAGCTCTGCCATTTGAGGTCATTTTCAAAGACGACACGCGAAAAATTGTCCGCCA
>JBAXOG010000281.1:0-2419 GCA_037133395.1 bacterium
CTCCTTGTTATCTCCTACCTGGTGTGATTCATTTCAACTAAAATGAATCGCACCCTTACGCGAATGGAAGAATGGGTTGAGAAGTGCGCGAATGCGCGAATGCGGGAATGAGGGAGCCGGCTTCGCTAAGAGCTTCCACCTACGCGGATACGGCGTCCTCCTCCGCGAATACGACTACGGCGGATAAAACGGTGGATAAAACGCCGCGCCGGGGGAAGTGCTAAAGTTGAAGATGAGACTAAAAATTGATCCGCTCATCCTCGATGACCAGTGGTTTGTTTTTGACCTGTGTCCAGATGGCTCCGATGTATTCGCCAATAATGCCGATAAAAATCAACTGAACGGAGGAGAAAAAGAAGAGGCCGATCACAAGAGGAGCAAGTCCTAGATTGAAGGTGTTCCAGAAAAATAACTTATAAAAGAGATAGCCAACCGCTACCATCAGGCTCAACAAGGACAGTATGAATCCCATAAAAGCTGCCAGCCGGAGTGGCAACTTGGTGTGATTCACAAAGCCGGTCATGGCCATGTCGTAGAGTGTGAAGAAGTTATTTTTCGTTTTACCGTGTTGCCGAGCGGCTTGGATGAAGGGCACTTCGATCCGCTTGAATCCGATCTCGCTGATCAGCCCACGGAAGTAGGGATAAGGTTCGTTAAATTTTTTAACGGCATCAATCGCTTTCCGATCATAGAGTCCGAAACCAGTAAAGTTCCTGATCTGTGATGTTTCGGAACAACTGGCCAGCAACCAGTAGTAAAAACGGCGGACTTGGAACATGAGCGGATTCTCGCGGCTCTGGGGCTTAACCCCGCAAACAACCTGATATCCTGCCTCCCACTGCCGGACAAAATCAACGATCATTTCCGGTGGCTCCTGCAAATCGGAACAGAGCAGAACCACGGCATCCCCTGTGGCCTGTAACATGGCGTTGTAGGGCGAACGGATATGCCCGAAATTGCTGGCATTTAAGATGGCTTTAAACTGTTTATCTTGTGCGGCGATCTCACGTAGAATTTCTCGACTGCAGTCTGTCGAGCAGTTGTCGGCTATAATGATTTCATACGTGTAAGCAGGCACCTGCTTAAAGGCGGCAACAATCCGGTCGTAAAACTCCCGCAGATTGCCCTCCTCATTGTAGCAGCCAGAAACAATACTGATTTTTTTCATGCTAGTCGCTTTCCTGTCTGTAACTTCAAAAGAATTGCCTTATTGCCTTATTGCGTGATTGCCTTATTGAATTCGTGTGGTTCGCGTCATTCGGATGCTAAAAGTTACTCGTCTGTTTATTCACCCTTCCCAACTTCGTGTTCTTCGTGGTGAAGCAACTTATGCTTTAAACCATACTGATATTCAATAGTCCTGCGAATGGCATCAACCAACGCAACGTGTTGAGACAAACCCAACTCTTTCTTAGCACGGTCAACCGAAGGCACATAACGCGCTGGCAAGGCACCTTCGATTTTCTCACCCTTGACAATGATCTCGTTGTCTGTTCCTGCACATTGCCGGACGAGATGGGCGAGGTCGGAAATGGAGATCGCGTCGTCGGAGCCCACGTTGTAGGCTTTTCCATGCTCGCCACGCAGCAATATCGTCCACAGCCACTCAACAAGGTCGGTGGCATAGAGGTAAGACCGCAGCGGTGTGCCATCCCCGTTGATTATGATTGGGCGATTGTGCAGGCAGTCACTCATGAAGTTGCCGATGGCAAAGTGCTCGTCGAGCGGAAGATAGGGGCCAACAAAGGCGAAGCAGCGGAGAAGCAGCGCGGCGAAACCCTGTTTTTCACCAACCTCGATGCACATCTGTTCGGCTTCGAATTTCCCTTTCCCATACGCGGTGACGGGATTACAAGGAAACGTCTCTGGAATATGGGTCAACTCTGGAGGTTGCACGCCATAGACGGCGCCCGAACTGGTCATTAAGAAGCGTTTACATTCGCATTGCTTAGCGAAGTCGAGGACATGGCGTGTGCCATCAACAACAATCGAACGCATCTCTTCTGGATTTTGTTGTTCCAGTGTTGCGCTCGCCGGTGTCGCAACATGTATGATGACATCGAATTTTTCTTTTGGAAAGTCGAAAGTTCGGACATCGCCCTGAATAAAGGACAGATTCTTAAGCAGGCTAAATTGGGGATAGGATGCAAGAAACAGGAATGGATTGCGGGACAATACGGTCAAAGAGAATGTCTCGTTTACGATTTCTTCGGAGTCAATCAACCATTGCAAAATTGATTTCCCGAAGAAGCCGGTTCCTCCCGTGAGAAAAATGTGTTTATTCAACAACACATGGTTTTGCGCGAATGACCATTTTTGAAAACCCGTGGCAGAATCTTGACAGTCAAATTTCATTAGCTGGATTCACTAGCATCCCATAGGTTACGCCAGAAACATTCCAGCACCTATGATTGGCACA
>JBAXOG010000282.1:0-2305 GCA_037133395.1 bacterium
TCAACCAACATCAGGAAGGCTATATGATTTTTTCGACAAACCGTGAAGAGCCCTTATTCTTTCTGAAAATACCTGTTTCTATTGGCTCTTCTCTCCTCCCTCCTCCTTGTTATCTCCTACCTGGTGTGATTCATTTCAACTAAAATGAATCGCACCCGATCACTATGCGTTCCCGTGCGGTGACGGGGTCAGACCTTCACAATTATTCACTATTGATAAATAAAGGGGGTTGTGTGAGGTTGTTGGGATGGCCAGGAAACTCAGATTGCAATATGCAACTTGGGCGTATGATGGAAAAAATGCAACGAGATGTTAACCTTCGAGAATTGCTGGACAGACTGGAAAGAAAATTACAGAAAGTGACGACGTAAATGCGAGGGAGAATGGTAATTGTGAATTGTGAAGGTCTGACCCAGAATGACGGGAAGATGCATATGACCAAGACATAATCCCGTCGCCTCCACCGATTGGTTAGCCCAATTTTCTTTCAACAAGATCGCCTTCGACATACTGATGAATCATGCCCGAGAGCAAGGTCTGGTACGGCAAGCCTTTTTCCATGGCCTTCTTTTGAATGCCTTTCAAATCGTGATCGTAGAGTCGAATGGTGACCCGGCGATCCTTACGAAAGGTCCGTTCGGCCATAGATTTAACTTCCGCTTTCGCTTTCTTGGAAAGCGAGGAGAGCTTCATGTTGCCCTTTTCGTAGGCCTCAAGTATGTCCTGCTCTTCTTTATCCAATTTCATCATGATCACCACCTTTTTTATAATCTCGTGTTGCTTTCCGACTGGGAATAATTGTCTTCAGAAAGACATAATCCTTTTCTACGACAAACGGAACCAAATAAATGTAATCCTCAACAATCACAAAATAGATCCTCTGTCCAGGATAAGCCTTTGGGTCGGGGTGGTCGGCCACCTTCCAGACGTCCCCTTGCAACAAATGAAAGACAATCTGCTCAAAGGAGATGAGCCTCTCCTTCTTTAACCATTCGTTTTTCTCTGGATTCCACTCATATCGCATGTCAATAATGTACATCTATTGTGTGTACAGCGTCAAGGCTGTTTTTAAAAAATATAAACTTATGGGCTAACGCCAGCGGCTACCGGCGTATATTCGCGTTCGGTACGCCGCTTGGTTCGATATTATTTATGCGTATGCAAGACGTCCACGAGGTTGCGGAATCGTTCTCCCGAGATCGGACGCTGTTTCAATCCATTCGTGAATCGTTTGTTCAGCGTTCGAGAGTGCCTCCTGGTAGGTCAGGCCATTTGCCATACACCCGGGAAGTTCGGGAACCTCCGCTACGTAGGACTTGTCGTCTTCACTCCAAAAAATGATGATTTCCTCGACACCCTCCATCGTAAAGATGCGGTTCATTTGCCCTCAAGCATCTCGACATCCGCCAAGTCTTTTGTCCTGCCCGATGCGCGCTTATTGATAATCAGGTCAGTAACAGACGGAATGTGGATCTCGAGCCCCTCAATCGCGACCACCGTGGAATGGGCAAAGGCCTCGGCAAACGTTAAGCCGTCAACAGCGGTAATGATGTCGATACGTCGTGGCGCAACATATCAATATTCATCGTAGCACGAGGATATCCGTGAGCCACCAAAGCGTAAGCACCTACCAACAGAAACTTAACCTTTTCTGCGGATAATGCTTGTAACATGTCTTTGTAATCATCGTTCAGCATCGTATTTCTTGCTCAGCGATACAACTTCAAGCGTGAGCGGCCAGATAAGTCCTAGACGCTCGCTTAACGTACCTAGAACAAAACTGTCGTTCTTGCAGTTGGACTTGTGTCGTATGGTAATTGTCTTTTGCATAGCATATTAATGACCCTTTTATTTTATCAAAACCGGAAACGCTTCTCAAGGCAGATCACGATGGGCGCATCCCCGATTCATTGACTTGGGTTTCGTCCCACAGATAAGAGCAAGACATCCTATAGTCTGGTTAGACGGCTTCAACGTTGCATGAAATGTTGTTGCGGGCGTTTACGGGGAGTCCGGAAGAAAGCTAAAAGGGAAAAGCTAAAATAGAGAAGTTCTAAAGTTCGAGAGTTCTAAAGTTCTAAAGTTTTGAAACTTGAAACTGAACATCGAACGTCCAACATCCAACATCGAACGCTCAACATCCGCCTTCGCGAAGGAGGCTGCCACTGCTGACTGCTACTGTCGACTGCTGCTGCTTTTTCGGGTGGCGAGCAATGACGCGGATGCTTCGCAAGATGTCTGTGACCTTGTAACAGCAGAATAGCCCGGCTCCATGGGAAGGAGCCGGCTAGCGGCTGAACGGGGG
>JBAXOG010000283.1:0-2282 GCA_037133395.1 bacterium
GATAATTCTTGTGAATATATTCATTTTCTTGTCAGCTTCCATGCGCCGAAGCCTAACAGGAGGAGGGGCGGGATACCAAGGAGCACATACACGCCGAGACTTCGTTTAGCGGTGCTGACTGGTTTTTCATTGGCGACGGCATTGTCTTCCACTGCCGCTATCGTATCGTTTGTCGCTAAGTCTGGCTGGGGCAAGTTGAAGTTCCTCGCATTCAAGGCAGCGAGATTTGTGCTGATGTTGGTAGAGCGGGGGATTATTTGTAGAGCTTTCAATTTTTCCCGAAGCTCCGGCATAGCATAATCATCCGCCTTGCAAAGCGACGGGGCATTGATGAGTCTTTGCAATATGGTCAGTCGCTGACGAGAATTCGCGTACTCCTTGCTGATTTTGCATAAGATATCATCGTAGACACGAAACAGCCATTTGTTGTCTTCTCTCGACAAGGCGACAAAAAGAGAAAACAGAATAGCTTCTTTTTTTTCAGAATTAGCGTCTTTAAACACCATCTTGGCATATTCACAAATTGATGACCGCGCTTGGCAATCCATCCTGTTCCCCTCGACTAGGAAACGGAGCAGGGCGTTCTTTGCCTCCTCGGAGTCGGCTATTCTAAGATAAGAGGCGATCGCCGTGCTACGCAGTTGAGACCCCTCATTCCCGTTGGCCGCAAAATCAATCAAGAATGTTTTAGTTTCTGTACTAGGGCAAGCAGGAAGCCATGAAAGTACGCCCTCAATGATGCGTCTGTTGTCGATCCCTTCCCGTGAGTCTGCAACAACGGATGCCTTCTTTTCGGTTACGTTACGATATATATCCATCAGCACCCGATGCAATTGGTCATCTGGGATGGCGAACTGTGTTATAAATTCGTTAGTTTCTTTCCAACTACGGCACTCCTCGGCCGTGAAGTCGCTTATAAGATTATTCTTAAGACTGGCATCATCTTTATAATCCAAGGCGTATGACTTGACAGACCCGTATCCCATGGCCAAGCCAAACAACCCTATGATAGCAAGTGTGCGTGTATTCATTCTTAATGCTCCCAATTAATGTTCTGGTTCACGAGTCGTCATCTGTTGAAGCCCTACGGACATCAAATATAATGCCCCTTGATACATTCCCTGTACTCCGTAAAGTGGTATGTCATCTCTCAAATTGCCTCCACTAGTAGACATTAGGATACGAGGCGTCAGATCGCGGTATTTGAGCGTTGGCTCATCGTATCCCCCCGAACGCATGATCAAACGGTTAATTAGACTCCGCTGGGGCAGGCCGGGCGGATAGTAACCGCCGCCCCAGTCGGACGGCAGCCAATCCTATTCCTTTTCACGCGTCGGGGTCTTCCTCCGTTTTACCCTTATCCAAATCGCAACGCAAACGGCGACGAACGCCGCGCCGATGGCCAACACTATTTTCAAAGACGGCCCGGCATTCTTGTCCTCTGGCAACGGTGGCAGATTGGGAAAACGCTTGCGTAAGTCAACTCGTTTTCGTGGAGGCACGGCCTCAATGGTTTCTTTGACAGGAAGGAAATGTTCCTTTTCCAGTTTGTTTCCTCCCTTAACGATTCTCGTCCATAAAAACAATCGTTGTTCGCTTGTCGGATAACCATCACAATGGTTGACTAGAAAATTATCTACCCATTCGGCTTCTGTTGAGAAAGCCGTTGATTGCGTGTATGACACCAAGGCAGACAGAAGGCGATTCAGAGCCTCCTCAGAAATCTCGCGGGCCGCGACGGCGGCGTCTATTTTGCTCAGCAGTTTGGAGGTGACCCCATAACGCCAATGCCCCTTGTCATCATTAAGTGCAAGAATTTTTGGCAGGAACCCGATGCACTCCTCCGCCGTCGCGAGATTGGCGTAAGCCGCCGCGGCGCGGGAGCGCACGGTTTCGGGGTTGGCGGCGTCCATGCTTTTTTCCGCAAAATAGGGCAGGAGCGAACGGTCTCCCGATTTTTCCAACGCACTAATCATTCTCCATGCTTCACTCAACAGGCGAGACACGTTGACTGTTTTTCCCGTATTGATCAGTCCAATATCCCTTTCGAGTGTCGCCATGTGGGCGGCGTTCAGAGCATTTGTAACGGCATCAGCCGACCCTGCGAACGAGAGCGCGGCAAGGCAGGCGGCCAACCATTTTATACGTAGTGTGTGCTTCATTAGTAACTCCCTGGCGTTTTTGTGCAGGCGGCCTGACCGCAGGCCGACAGTCCGGGGACGCGAACGCGCACGGGAACGCCGTTTGAGACCGTATTGTGATATCCCCAGACAGAGCCCATT
>JBAXOG010000284.1:0-1994 GCA_037133395.1 bacterium
CCCCCCCTCATATGATTTGTCATATACTCTCATCCTTGACTTATTCTCCAGCGCGGGTCTAAGCTGTTGACATTAGGAGTAAATTAGGTGGAAATTAGTAGTAATAATACAAGCAAGGAGTGGTAACATGAGTGTGAGCAAAATGAGAGTCAGTTGGTTCGGTTTGATGCTGCTGGCGTTGGCAGGGTCTGCTTCTGCTGCGACCGGTACATGGAGCGGCGGCTTGAGTGGCGTCTGGGACACGAGTGCTGTGAACTGGACTGGCGTGACGGGTACGCCGTGGGCTTATGGGCAGAATAATGGCGTTTGGTTTAACACATCTGGCGCGGTCGTCACTGTGAGTGGAACGGTCTATACGGCAGGCGGATGGAATTTCACCGTGAGCAAGAACACGGCTCTGACCGGCGCGGGCGTCATCACCAGCACCAACACGGGCGACTATAATATCCAGATTACACAGGGGTCGACGCTGACCTCGGACACCTCTTTCATGATGTCCTCAAACAATTCTATCAGCGTTTATGCCAATGCGGGAACCGGTCCGGCGACATTCAACATGACGGGCGGATTTTTTGGCTGCGCGACCAATACCGCGAGTCTGACCGGGCAAAGATACTTGCGCCTCTACGCGAACACGGTCTTCAACCAGAGCAACGGCTTGGTGAGCGCAAAAACGCTCTGGGTGGGCATTAACCAGAATGCCGGCCCCGCCACGTATAACCTGAACGGCGGTCTCCTCGACATTAATCAACAAGGTGGAGAGGGATCGACGATCGGTTACGAGAACAGTGGGAACGCCACGACCGGTATTGTGACCATTGCGGGTGCAAGCGCCAAGATGATTGTGCGCAACGGAACAGCCGGAAATAAACTGTATTTTGGCTGGAGTGGGACGTTGGGCGTTGGATTCCTCAATCTTCAGCAAGGCGAATTTCAAGCAAATGCCATTGGTCCTTGGGGGGGGAACCGGCTACGTGACGCTGGGCGGTACGAACGGGACGATGGTGCTCCGGCCCTACGGCTCTGACAATCTGGCGCTTGGAAATAACCCTAGCCAGAGAATGTTTTTCACGCTGACCGGAACGAACGGCGTCATCAGCAGCACGGACGCTTCAGGCGTCGCACGTACCACGACGGTTTACGTTCCAATCAACGAGGACCAGGCTGGACGCGGGGTGACGTTTGATGGTCTGGGGACGATTACCTTAGCCACAAACAATACCTACTCGGGCACAAGTTGGCTCAATGGGGGTACACTGCAGGCGAACGATGCGGGCGGTTTGACGAACACCTCCGTTGAAGTTCTCGGGAGCGCGACGCTGAAGGCCGGAGGCCCGATTAAGGCCCTGGCGGTGAGGACCGGGCAGGTGAATGTGCAAGCCACGACAGGCCGAGACGTGACGATCAGTGCGTTCACGCATAATTCGAATACGGTCACCCGTTTCAGCGGGCCTGCGAGCCCTACGCTCGGCAATGGTATCACACTTCCGTCAGGGATCACCAACACCAACGGCATCCTCGGCGGCTATGCCACTATGAATGGTTCCAGTTGGGCATACGTGAATACAAACGGGATGCTTGACGCACTGTCGGCTAGCGCTTATGTGACGTCCTCCGTTGCAGGGACAGTTGCGGCGAATTACGCGAATACGAACATCGATGTGGATGTTAACCAGACCATTACAGGGATCATCACGCCGAACAGTCTTCGGTTTTCGGTCAGCGGCAGATCGTTGAATTTGGCAGCCGGCACGAATGTCATCCAGAGCGGCGGCATCTTGATAACACAAGCGGGCAACGGTGGGGTGAACGGTGGAAATGTGACCAGCGGCTCGGCGGACGGCAGTTTAACGGTCTTCCACGAGGCCGGCGGCAGTTCGTGGTATTTTAACAGCGTTTTGGTTGACAATGGAGCCCAGCCCGTGTCATTGGTGCTGGCGGGTGGGGGTCTTCTTCAAGCTAACAATGGCTACTATCACTCGGGTGACACCTAC
>JBAXOG010000285.1:0-1955 GCA_037133395.1 bacterium
TATGTACAAAGAAAATCGGCTATCAAAACAACTTGAGTCAGTCAGCTACCCAGTTAATAATATGAAGGGCTAATAGTGTGGCTCAAGGTGTTTGTAAAAAACGAAGCAGGAGGTTTGATATGAGACATTCAGATTGGATGATTGTGATGGCATGTGTGGTTGCCTTACGTGCGGAAGCGGCAACAACATGGATTGGCAATACCAGCGCCAACTGGGCTACTAGCGCCAACTGGAGTAGTGGGACACCGTTAGCACAAAGCCCGAGTTTCGACATCGCAGGCAGTTCGGGCACGACGCTAAACAACGACCTCCTGGAGGGATCATCGATCGGAGGCACGACCTTTAACGCTAACGCCCCCGCATACACGATCAACGGCAACTCGATCACGCCCAGCGGCAACATCGTCAACAACAGCACCAATCTCCAGACCATCAATCTGGACATAGCCCTCACCGCGGCGCGAACTATTTTCGCGACCAGTGGTGGCCTCGCCTTGAACGGCAACATCAGTGGTGCCTTTGGTTTGAGTCTCTCCGGTACGGGGGGCGCGATCACCCTGGGCGGCAGCAACAGTTATACTGGGGGCTCCACATTTGGCGACAATGTCACCGTGCGACTCACCAACCCCAATGCCGTGGGCTCCTCAACCTTTCTCCAAGGGAAGAGTGCCGGTTATTCATCCACGATAGTCTTCGCCTCGGATACGCCGGTTAATGCTTTTCCCGTCTCATACGCGAACGGCACCACAGCCAGTGCGAACCACACGATCACGCTGGATCGCGCCACTGACGGGCCAGCGGTGGACGGCAATCTTTCGACTTGGACTTCGTTGAGGACCCCAACATTCTCCATCAACGCGGGCCCCAAGATCACCAGCGGCACGCCCAGTCTGGTAGTGACCGGCCTCATGACCATTACAAATAATAATAACGGAGCCGGTTCGATATCATTGTATCCGACCAATGTGAACGTGGTTTTGAGCAACGTAACGGGTACGGCTCCCGGTGGCTCAACCCTAACTCTGGGCGGCAGCAGCACCGGCAATAAGATCCAGGGGAACATTACGGATCTTGGTGGCTCCAGAGATCTCACTGTGAGCAAGAGCGGATCTGGCATCTGGACGCTCAGCGGCACCAATAGTTATTTAGGGGCCACCACCATCGGTGGAGGCGTACTGCTTCTCGAAAGCGACTATGCCGTGCCCGGCGGTATCGGCACTGCGGGAGGAATCAATTACGTGAGGTTTACGGGCGGGGTGCTGGGGTTGGGCTCGACCAACTTCAGTCGTAGTCTCGGCAACACCGCAGGGAAGGTGTATTTCTCCGCCAGCGGCGGATTCGCGGCCTATAGCGCTGATCGCACGGTCAACCTCGGCGGCGCGGGCGCAGCGGTGACGTGGAACGTGGCCAATAATTTCGTGCTCTCGGGCTATAACCTGATTCTCGGCGCGAGTTCCGCCACCCACACGGTGGATTTCCAGAATCCGATCGCGTTGGCCGGCGCGATGCGCACGATCCAGGCCGACGATGGCGCCGCACCTGTGGACGGGATCCTGAGCGGAGCGCTCACCGGTACTGGCGCGAGTGGCCTGATCAAGGTCGGAACCGGCACCCTGGCACTCACTGGCGCCAGTACCTACTCCGGCGGCACGACAGTCAGCAATGGCACGCTGTTGGTCAACGGGTCCGTCACCGGTGCCGTGACCGTGGTGTCCGGTGGCACCTTGGGCGGGACGGGCGTGGTGGCGGGTGTGGTGACGAATTTGGCGCAGGGACTCATCACTGCCGCCGCTACGAACACCATCGGGACGCTGACGGTGACCAACCTGGTCATGGCAGAGAACGCGATCTATGTCTGGAACTACTCCGCCACGACGCAGGATCTGATCACGGTGACGGGCGCACTCACCTTGCCGACTGTCGCAACGGTGATGGTGAGCCCGATCTCCGGTACG
>JBAXOG010000286.1:0-1825 GCA_037133395.1 bacterium
AGGACATTTAATGTATCAAAACATATCCTGTCCTGTCAACGGCCGATTTAAAAAATCTTTAACTTTTTTTCGTCGGCCCCTTCAGCGTCTCCGGGACCGCGTGGCCCCTGGTGTCGCAAAAGGACGATTAATGTAGCAAAGCCTGCCCCCAACTGTCAACGGGTATTTTAAAAAACTTTTTTTATTAGCCTAATTCACGCACTTATCATTGAACAGATAAAAACGCATTGACTTTATCGCGCCTATGTCCGCATAATATAAGTTCAATTAACAAGTATTATCGAGCTTAAGTACAAGGAACATACCATGAAACGAATCGGCATTATTGGCGCTGGGCGCTTTGGATATTCCCTCGCAGAAAGTCTGGCATCGCACGGCGCGGAAGTTCTCTTGATTGATCAGGACCGTGAGAAAATTCAGACGTTGTCCGAATTTGTAACAAAGGCTATTGAAGGTGATGTCACAAACATTCGAACATTGCAGGATGCGGGTTTTGCCGAATGTGATGTCGTCGTCATCGCCATTGGGTCGAATCTTGAAGGAAGCATCATGGCAACCGTGCATTGCAAGAAACTTGAAGTGCCGCTTGTTGTAGCAAAGGCGAACTCAGATGTACACGGTGAAATTTTAAGACGCGTGGGTGCTGATCGCGTGATCTATCCCAATCGTGACTGCGCCAAGAATCTCGCACGCACCTTACTGTCAAAAGGTAATATTGATTTGTTCGCTATTTCCGACGACTTCAATATCGCAGAGATCGACGTTCCTGATTCAATAAAAAACAAAACGCTCCTCGAGGCTAACGTGCGTAAACAATTCGGTGTAACAGTTCTTTGCGTGCGCCGTCTTGCCGCTGACCCAGAAGATCCACGTACGGTTATTGTTCCGACCGCGGATGATGTTATTCTTCCAGATGACAAACTGCTCGTGTTTGGACCTATCAAGAAAATTGACGTTATTGCTCAGGAAGCTCAATGAAGTATCTTTTTGGACCTGTCCCGTCACGACGTTATGGCCGTTCGCTTGGCGTCGATTTATCAGTTTTAAAAACATGTACGTTGAATTGTCGTTTCTGTCAACTCGGCAACACTCAGAACCTCACAATAATACGTACAGAGCAACCGCCCATTGAAGATGTTTTGCGTGAATTGCGTGAGTGGCTCGAACGCGCTGAGCCACTGGATTATATCACTGCGAGCGGTTCAGGAGAACCGACGCTGCATCTGCACTTCGGAGACCTCTTCCGCTTTATACGATCGGAGACTTCGTTTCGTTCACTCCTTCTATCCAATGGCTCCCTTTTTACGCATCCGGAAATCCGGCGCGAAGCTGCTCTTGCAGACGTTGTAAAAGTATCATTAAATGCTTGGGACCAAGCTTCGTTTGAGCAGATTGTTCGTCCACATCCCTCGTTACGATTTGATGAAATTTTAAATGGTTATTGTGAATTCCGAAATCTGTTTTCCGGAAGGCTGGATCTAGAAGTGTTTATCATTCCAGGCATTAACGACAAGGCGGAACAGATTGATCGCATTGCTATGCTTGCACAGCGTTTTAGCCCAGACGATATTTCACTCAATACGGCTGTACGTCCTACAGCCGATCGCACGCTGACAGCATGCCCGTGTGAACAAATGGCTCAACTCGCAACTCGCTTTAGGGGTCATGCGTATGACAGTGGCCCCCAGAACACGACGGTTCCGTCACACCTGACGCAAGATGAAAAGAATGCACTGCACGTGCGCCACCCGCTTACGTGAAACATCACCACTAGCCCGAGTTTCCTAGTTATCAACGAAAACAATCGATAAGTGCTTACGCATAA
>JBAXOG010000287.1:0-1789 GCA_037133395.1 bacterium
GGTCAATGGACAAAGTAAGTTAGACTTTGGCAGAGTAAGTTAGACAGGGGGCGCATTTAGTGTGTCCAAAAATTGTTACGGGATAGCAATGGGATGACCTTTTAGGGTTTTCAGGCCTTGTTTGTACCTCAAACTGACAAGTTAAGGGTAAACGGTAATGGGGCGCAGCACTTTCCTGTTTTTCGGACAAGGTAAGTGCGTTCCCTCTCTTACGCCAGCCCCTTGGACGGCGCGGTTACACCTTTGAGTGTTCGGCTAATCCAGTAGCGACGGCTTCAAGATCACATTGTTTGAGGATATTCTCCGGATGTTGAGCTTGTCTAAGAGGACGACCCCATAGGTGAAAGTGAACAGATCAAAGGGCGTCTTGTCGTTAAGGCAAGGTCTTGAGTAGCTATTAACATGAGACATAACTTTGTCGATGTCGGCTTGAGTCAGGCTGTCGAAGGATCTGCCCTTCGGCAAGATCATTCGGATGAACTCATGATTGCGTTCGACTCGCCCCTTCTGCCAGGAGGCACAGGGGTCGCAGTAAAACAGGCGTGACCTCAGGATGCCGTCCGGAGTGTACTCAAGTGCGAGGGGGTTTGAAAACTCCGAGCCATTGTCAGTAAGCAGGACAGTGAAGAGCCTGCTGAAGAGCTCCTGTCCGGCCAGTTCCCAGAGGAGGCGGAAGGTGTCGATAACTGACTGCGAGTTGTTATGATCGCGCAGGAACGCGAACATCAGACCGCAGTCCCTGAGCATGAACGTGAGTAGCACCTTGCCTCCGATGCGTCCGATGACGGAGTCCATTTCGACGACCCTGGTGTCGGGCGCGGCGGCCATGAACGACTGAAAGTCGTCGTATGTGCGTGCTATCCGGCACTTCGTGTCAACCTTGTGTTCCACGGACTTGCGTGAGCGTGGCTTGAGTATACAGACGCGCGGCATATCGCCGTTCTTCGCACGCAGCAAGCCACCAGCGATGTAGCGGTAGACAGTCTTCTCATTAACCCAGAAAAGATTTGGGTTGTTAACGAGGATGTGGTGGACAGACTGTCCGGCCCTTACGAGAGGACTCACCAGCATGTCGAGGGCATCCAGTTCGCGCTCTTCGATATTGGCACCTTCCCGTGAGCCGACGAGCAGACGGCGGTAGTTTCCGTGTGCGGGGTTATGCAGATAATACCTCTTGCGCAGGATGCAGATAGACTCGTTCTCGCAACCGTTGCAGACGTAGGGGGGCGCGTCTAAATTCCGGCACCTCTCTTCCCTGAATTCTAGGCACGACGCATTGCAGAGGCGGCAGGTCGCGCAGCGTCTGGTACAGTCAGGCTTGTCCATACAGAGCTGTCGCTTGTCGCATGTGTCCCGCGACACGCAGCGGTTCGTGAGCCGCCCGTATGCGCCCTTCTCACTAGCCACGCTGCGGGAGTCTATCTCCCTCGTGACAGTCGAGGGATGCTTGCCGATTTTTCCAGCGATCTTCTTGAGGGACAGGCCGTGCCTCAGCCCGTGTTCGATTTCTAGACGCTCTGCGTCCGTGAGGTGTTTGTGCTTTGCCATAATGGCTCCTTCTGTTTATGCCCGGCATAATTGCCGGGTAGGCACTATATAAACATAACAGGGTCCTTCTTTGGCAGACTAACTGCAACCCTCCCCCGGGGGAGGGATATCTTCTCTTTCTCCTTCATTCCCTTTCTGGCTACCCCATCCTTTTTGGCAGACTAACTGCGCCCTCCCTCCTTGGCAGAGTAAGTTAGACCTTTCCGAATACGGAGGGTCTAACTTAGTTTGTCAATTGACG
>JBAXOG010000288.1:0-1702 GCA_037133395.1 bacterium
TGTCATTCATTGGAAATTTACTTTGGTTTGTATTTGGAGGCGGGCTTTTCGCGTGTCTGGGCTGGTTCTTTGTCGGGATTATTTTTGCCGTCACCATTATAGGCATTCCGTTTGCGAAGGCGGCATTTCGCATTGCTGCGTTTGCAGCCTTCCCTTTCGGGCGGGAGTTGATTGATGGGCGTTTGATCGGCAAGGATCGTATACCGGGCACAGGATTCATTAATTTCCTCTGGTGCATCCTTGCGGGACTGTGGCTCGCCATCGGTCATGCACTGGCTGGCCTCGCCTGTTGCATCACGATCATCGGTATTCCATTCGGCCTTGCTCATTTCAAGCTTGCACAAGTTTCATTTGCACCACTGGGTAAGGTGGCGGTCTCTTGCGATATTGCCAAGGCGGCGAGGGCCAAAGATGCGTCCGCAAAGGTAGAACAGGCATTTTCTAAGAAGGGTAAAGGTAAAGAGGTTCAATAAACTCGTTGATAGGATGAAAGGGAGATCATGTACAATAACAATGAAGAGGCTGTTTTCAAACACAAAGCCCTATTGGTTTGTGTAAATAGAACAGTTAGTGAAAATGCCAATGTTAAAGAAGTGTATGAGGGTGCGCGTTATGCGTGGAATTTGAGAATTGAACTTGCAAGACAAGCCCAGGTCGTTTTAGCCATACGATATGGGCAGGTCGTTGGAGTCTTTGAGCCTACAGAATGGTTGGATGCAACGGCTGAGAACTTTCCAGGGCGTGTAACGGCTCCTGGGAGATATGGGTTTAATGGCAAAGTTGCTCCGAAAAGTGTTTCTTCTTTGTATTTAGGCAAGCGCCTTTCGCCGGAGCATAAACTATTCGGCCCAATCAGGTACGTTGGAATCCCTTCATGAAAGTGGAAATGCCGTAACACGCTTTCGCAGGATGGAATTGGATACCTCCATACTTCATGAAGTGTGGAGGATAACACGTCATTTTAGTAGGGCAATGGAAGAGGCACCAGAACTCCCGTTTGCTTATTCAGGCGAGACTAATGGGCTACATCAATTCAAAATCCTCCCTTCGATGATGGGACACGAGAAGATGTTTTATCGCGTCATCGGACGATAGAATAATTGGAAAAAAACGCTTAACGTCCAACGTTTAACTCCCAACGTTTAACTCTTAACGTTTAAGTAAATGCAATTATTACTTCGGAGTTGAGTGACTCAAAAAATTCCCTTTTACGAGTTGACTTATCAGGCTCTTTTTGACATAGTTTCAAACAGCAACACCCACCAAGCTTCTTTTGGGGTTTCCTCAATAGCTCAAATCGGTGGGTTATTTTTTTCTGGAGGGCTTAATCTGATGACTTCCTTTCCGAAGCCGCCGAAGTCTTTCGCGGAACAACTCCAAATTCTCAAGGACAGAGGACTGATTGTTTCTGATGAACCGTTCGCATTAAATTGTTTGGCGCACCATAATTATTATCGCCTCTCTGCTTATCGCCAGCCTTTTGAAACGCCGACCACGCCGGATGTTTTTTTATCCGGAATCACATTTGATGACATCTGGCAGCTTTATCTATTCGACCAATCTTTGCGGGCTTTACTCGGTGAGGCTATGAGAAGTATTGAACTGTCCGTCCGTACGCAATGGTCTTATCTTCTGGCGCACCGATGTGGACCACAATCCTACGAGACTCCGCTCCCATTCTCTGATTTGGGCAGACATGATT
>JBAXOG010000289.1:0-1689 GCA_037133395.1 bacterium
AAGGTTTGATGGGCGTTGAGCAAGGCGACATTGCCGGACAGACGGGCGTCGGGCATCGTGCCGGTCAGGTCCGTGGCGTCCAGGTTCGTCAGACCGTTCGCGTTGCCGGCAAACAATGTTGCCGTCACCGTCCCGCTGACGGTCAGGTTGGAAGCCAGTTGCGCGCTGCCCACGGCACCGGCAGCCAGCGCATTGGATGTGACCGAGCCGTTGGCCAGCTGGGCTGCCGTGACGGCGTTGCTGGCGATGCTCGCCGTGGTGACCGCACCGGCGGCAAGCTTGTTGCTCGTGACCGACCCGTCGGCCACGTTCGCCATGAGGGCGTATCCCGATGCCGCAAGCCGCTGGTCCGGCGTGAGCTGTTGGAGTCCGTTGACGCCGTCGTTGAACCAGACGCGCAGGCGCACGTCGCTGTTCGTGAAGACGGTCGGCTGGATCGCGTTGGCCATGTTGGCAAGGGTGGTGTCCCCAAGCAACACCGAATAGAGTCCCTTGGTAACCGTGAGCGAGACGGCGTTGACCCCGTTGCTCCAGTAGGTCTGCGTCGCGCCGCTGTTAACCAATGCGAACTTGAATTGCCCCGTGCCGTTGAAATTAGTGTTGCTGACTGTGATGCGCCCTTGGTAGTTAAGCATGCCCGGGATGTCGGCGCGGGCCGCAGGGATGGTCAGCATGACGGCTGCCACCGTCAATAGTATCGTATGTTTCATGGTCTTCCTCTCTGTTTTTCTTGTAAAATTAAGGCACGACGACGTTCAGCCGGTAGAACCGCTGCCCTGTGGCCGCGTTCGTGTCCGCGAGCCAGCCGCTTCCCCCGGGCACCAGGACGCTTCCCGTGACGTTGCTCCACGCCCCCGCAGTCAGGTCAGTGCGGTACTCGAGCGTGTAGAGCCGCTCCGGGGAGGACGGGTCGAACGAAACCTGACGCGAGGTCAGCCCTGTAATGGAGGTGATGATGAAACGGAACGCGGGGTTGGTTGGAACCAACGCCGCGGTGTAGTTGTAGAGGTTGTCCCTCCCGTTCGCGGCCGTGGTCGCCGGGGCGGCCAGCGGATTGCCGGTGCCGTAGTACTGGACCTGCCAGCTATCCGGCAGGCCGTCACTGGCATAAGTTCCGAAGTTGTCAGGCAGTACGTCGAGAACGTTCAGTTGGGCTATCCCTGCCACGCCATAATAGTATCCCGTGACCGTCGCGAGCGTGTTTGAATGGACGGCGGCGGCAGTCGCCACGCCGTTTGAATTGATGGCGGTCAGCGGCCATGCGGGCGCGGACCAGGTGATGTTGCTGCCAGCTAATGCGATGAGCGAGGCGTCGTCCAGGACGGCCGCGCCTAAGAGCTGGGCGGTAGCGTTTTCGCTGACGGCGGCAGGCGTCGAGGAAACAGTCAGGTTGGCCACCTCGGTGAGTTGTGCGACGTACCCGGCCTTGTTGGTGTCGGCTCCGATGCCGGCGATGCCGCCGGCACTGCCGATGCTGGAATCATTCACATATTTGGCACTGCTGGCCCGGCCGCCGCCGTTGTCCAGAGATGTGGTGGTGAGCGTTGCAGCTCTGCCGAGGAGGGTTCCTCCACACGCAAAGAGTAGCACGAAATATTTCATGGTTCTCTCGTTCATGTTGTGATGCAATAAAGTGGCTCTTCACGGTTTGTCGAAAAAATCATATAGCCTTCCTGATGTTGGTTGAAG
>JBAXOG010000290.1:0-1686 GCA_037133395.1 bacterium
CAACAAGGCCGAATCGTCTCCCATCTGTGGATTCAATCGCAGCCACGCCCGGATTTCCTGTATCGTCGATTTCCATAATGGCACCGCACGGTGCTTTCGCCCTTTGCCATGCAAATGGACGCAGGCCACGCCGTCAAACACGATGTCCGCCACTTTCACATTGATAATTTCCGATACCCGCGCCCCCGTATTGTAAAGTAACCCCAGTAATAAATGATCGCGTCGGCTAATCCAACTCGTTCCGGGTGATCCGATTATTGCGAGCATCTCTTCCCGTGAAAGAAATTCCAGTTTAGGGTGCTCGAAACGTTTCATGGGCACGGCCAAAGCTTGCTCAATTATCTGTAAGGCTGATGGGTCGCGGTGTGAGGCGAACTTTAGGAACGCCCGTAATGCCGCGAGCCGGGCGTTGCGGCTACATACGCTGTTGTGTCGCTCCTGCTCCAAATGATCCAGGAAAGCCAGAATCAGCGCCGGCGTGATGTCGGCCAGTTTCATCGCCGCCGGCCATGTGCCCAGATGTTGGTGGGCGAACGTCAAGAATAGTATGAAAGCATCCCGATATCCTGCCACGGTTCGGGGACTCAGCGCACGTTGCTCGACGAGGTAATGGGTAAAAAACTCCTGAACCAGCGCTGGAAACGAGATTGAGGGTTCTGCGCCGGGTGGTTTACTGGACATAGTCCACCTCCTTGGCCTGCGCAAAACGCTCGAATTTCTCTGCCGCCACTGCCATCAGTTCCGGAACGGCGGTCAAATACCAGTAGGTATGCGATATCTTCGCATGCCCCATGTAAGTGGACAATGCCAGCATTGCCTGATCAATGTCAGTGCCCTGTTCGTGCCAAAGCAGCACGCGTCGTACCGCGAAGGTATGCCGAAGATCGTGGATGCGCGGTGCATCGTGGGCGCCGCGGTTGATCCAGCCCAGTTGCTTACGTAGCCCATTGAAAACGCGATCGACTTGGCGCAAACTCAGTTTTTCCCCCAGATGTTTGCCGCGCGTGCCCACGAAAAACGGGGCTTCCGGACGCTCCTGGACATACTGATGACGGAGCTGCCGGTAGCGCAGCAAGGCGACTGTTGTACTGGGATGCAACGGCAACTGGCGGGACTTGTTGAACTTGGTTTGCCGAACGGTCAGCAGGCCGAGCATTAAGTCCACGTCCGCATCGAGAAGATGAACCGCCTCGGACAACCGCAGCCCGGTTGCGGCAATCAACCCGAATAGCGTTTCGTAGGTGGCTGCACGCAAGTCTCTGGCGGGTCCAAGTCCTCGTGCGGCGGCGAGCAGATCAACAACCTCCTGGTCACGATAAATATGCGGCATAAGCCAGCCCGGAATCGGGCCGAAAACGGCTTCGTCAGGAATAGCTGTTGCCGGTTCGAACTGCTGCAGATAACGGGCAAATGGCCGCAATAGTTTGAACCGCCGTGCCGACGTCGCGGGGCTATGATGCTCCTGTTTATCTTGCCGTGCCCAGTCAATCATGACGTCCGAAGTCAGCGGGCCGACCTGATCCAGCGCATCCACGAACTGTGCAAAGTTCATCAACGTCCGGCCAGCAGACTTCAGTTGGAAGCCAAGACGACGGCGTTCATCCAGATAATCCTGAACCCTTGACTGCATATTGGCGAGCGCGTTCATGTCGCACTCCCCGGCCAAGGCAGCGCGACGGCCGAAAG